>CAYZDH010000032.1:11824-18343 GCA_964477025.1 uncultured Rhodospirillaceae bacterium
ATGGGGCTTTTTCGTAATCTTTCTATTACACATGACGGTCGTTTTCGTCCCAAGCCTAAGGGGCCGCCAAAGCCAGTTTCTATAGACCTAGAGGCTGAGATCAATCTGATTTGTGCCGTCATGAACTGTCCAGCTTCAGAAACCTCGGCTTCTGGTGCGGATGCCACAATCACTGTTTTGCAATCTTAATCGAGCGGTAAGGAGAAAATCATGAAAATTATCAGCGATGAATTCGTACCGGCAAATAGTGGTTGGGGTGCACCCATGAAAAAGGGGCAGATCCTGAGGCTTACAGCAAAGACCATCATAGACTTCGCATGTATTAATTTACATAACGTTGACGAACGCTTCGCCCAGGCACGCACAAAGGTCTACAATATGAAACTCTGGATAACGACCGGAGACATACAATACAGCAAGCTCAACAACCCCATGATGACGATCACGGAAGATCAGTTTGCTGGTATGGGATATCATGACCTGCAGTACGGCACTTGTTCAGGCCCACGTTACGCGCGCGCCAAGGAAGAGGGCCGGTTAAATCAGTATCATCATGGCGATGACATTCCTGTGCCATCGCGGGGTTGCTGTGAAAATTTGATAGATGGGTTCAGCCAGTGGGAGGTACCGCCAGAGCATATTCCAAGCCCCCTCAACATATTTCAGCATGTCGATATCGACACCACGACGGGGGAAATCAAACACACACCAAATCGGCCTGAAAATCCGATCTATGTCGATTTCCGTGCAGAAATGGATCTTGCGGTTGCAGCTAGCGCATGCCCCGACTTGGCCGCGCCAGATTTTGGCCAACCAATTCAGGCAATGATTTACAACCCTTAACCGAATGAAGAGGCTGTGCGCCTTACAAAGGTCTCAAAATTTGTCGGCGACCTACCTAAAATCCAACCAAGTGTCTTGTCGCAGCCTACCAGCCCAAATTCGTCGTAATAGGGAAACATTTGAGACATCATAGACAAGGTATACTCACTAAAACCAAGGGATTCTCCGTGCTTCAGAAAATCCTCTAGCGCTTCCTTTTCGGCAGATACCTCTATCTTAAGGACGTCAGATAAAATCGCAGCTTTCTGTTTAAGAGAAATAATCGGCCCAGCAATTTCGAAAATTCCATTTGCATAACTATCGTCAGCCAGGACTTTCACTGCGGCCTCCGACACATCATCAAGGTCGACAAGGCTCATTGGGGCATTGACATCATACGCCATCCGATGGATTCCGGTTTCAACCATCTGCCTCCACGCTGGCAGCATGTTTTGCATGTAAGAACCTACCTGCAAGATAGTGAATGGAATTTTGGCGTTAAGGAGTGATTGTTCTACAAAGTGTCGTTCCCAATGATGCGGCAGCGCCTCAATCTGAGTATGCAGAACCGAATGAAACACCAATCGGGATACCTTTTGGGTTTGGCAAGCGGTAATTATGTTCTTACCGTTTAATCGTTCGTTGGGATCCATATTAGGGGCGATGTAATAGACAGATTCTATATTTTCTGTTGCCCGCAAAACGTCCTCAATAACCGCCAAATTGCCTACTAAAGCCTCCTTAACTCCTGTTGTTTTTATACTTTCTAATGAACTTTTTGTTTTAACCATCGCCCGAACCGGATACCCACCGGCGACGAGAGCCTCAACGATAGCTTTACCAGTCTTCCCTGCTGCACATGTAACTAGAATCATTTTAGGCCTTTTGTTTTCAATTAAAGGAAAATGGTCTCTTTTTCATTTAAGAAATTTGGATTTATCCTTTTTTTTTAACCAACGCTTATGGGGCCACCACTTTACTCTCTAATTATGTAGAAGGAGAGTTTAAATTAAGAAAATTGCTAATTAAATGACAAACTATTTTTAGGTAGCCACCTCTACTCACTATCATCTTTTGCCACAAAGTCTAAAGATACTGAATTCATGCAGTACCTTTGATGGGTAGGCGCCGGGCCATCAGGGAAAACGTGCCCTAAATGTGCGTCGCATTTTCCACAAATCACTTCCGTCCGGCTCATAAACATAGACCGGTCCTCTTTAAGCTCAACTGCTTCTTTCGATAGAGGCGCAAAGAAACTTGGCCAACCAGTACCAGAATTAAATTTAGTCTCTGAATCGAATAGAGGGTTACCACAACAAGAACAGACAAAGGTCCCGACATTTTTAAAGTCATTATATTTCCCCGTAAAAGGGGCTTCTGTCCCTGCTTGACGACAAACGTGAAATTGTTCCGTTGTAAGTTCTTCGCGCCACTGTTCGTCGGACTTTGTAATCTTATCGGTCATATTTTTATCCCTATATTTCATAGCGATGCTGCCGGAATTTATGGGGCAAATCAATCATCGCGTTGCACACTCCTTCGATTAATTTTTGTATTGCTGCGACGGCGTTTGGTATCAAGCCGTTTTCCTTTAATGCGCTTACTAATTCTCGTTGGACGTCGAAACTTATTCTGATGAGTGGCGGCACGTAATATTTCGGTAAGTCGAAAAATAGCGTCTTCGCGGTTACGTTCTTGAGATCGGAAACGTTGGGCCGTTAACACAATTACTCCGGCGCGGGTCATGCGCTGTCCAGAAACCTCGCGCAACCGCTTCAGTAGTCCTGAATTTATAGTCCTGCATTTAGCCGCTTCAAATCTCAACTGTGCTGCAGTCGAGACCTTATTAACGTTTTGGCCTCCTGGACCAGAGGCCCTAATGTAGGTAAATTTTAATTCGGCCGCGGCAATTACGATTGGTCCGATTTTTATCCCCTGTTCCGCCATTTTTCCAACCCCAACCCTAGCGCCTTAGCTTACAGAGACCTATAACGAACCATGAAAATTTTCCAACCATTAAATAAATGGTTTGATTCCTTGCCCGGTGCGGTTCGGGCTGGATTCTGGATCACCTGTGCCGGCGCATTTTTTACTGGTATGATGAGTATTGCCCGCACACTTTCCCCGGAATTATCGATCCTTGTCGTCGTATTTTTTCGAGCGAGCTTTGGGCTCATGTTTCTACTCCCTACGGCTCTCGCCAATGGAGGGGCAAGGTTACGCACAAAAAAATTATCACTGTATGCTGTCCGGGGTATCTCCGCCTACCTCAGTGTCACCTTTTTCTTTATTGCCGCTACGTATATCCCGCTTGGTGATATTGCTGCCATAGGTTTTACCCGCCCCTTTCTGGCATGTATTGCGGCCATACTGATCCTGGGAGAGTTGGCACGATCCCGGCGTTGGATTGCTATAGGCATTGGTATCGTTGGCGCCTTAATTGTTATCCGACCTGGTTTTCAAGAGATGAACCCGGGGATCTTATTCGCTATCACTGCCGTTTTACTGAGTGTCTGCAATTCAATTATGATCAAATACCTTTCAAGGACAGAGCATCCTGATAGCATAGCTATTTACCAAGCAGTATTTGTCGCCCCCTACGCTTTAGTAGCTGCACTCTTTGTCTGGACAACCCCGAATTTAGAGCAATTTGCTTGGTTGATATTAATTGGGGCATTCGGCGCTCTTACCCAACGGGCTCTTGCGCGCTCCTTCCATGCAGCTGATGCAACTGTAGTAATTACATTAGATTTCCTTCGGCTACCCGTCGCAGCTCTTATTGGCCTAGCGGTATTTGGAGAGTGGCCTATAATCTGGGTTTGGGTCGGCAGTATAGTGATCATTGCCTCGTCTTTCCTCCTCGCAAAGAAGGAAGCAGAAGACAAAGAGGTCAACAAGCAAGCTTCAGATATACCTTCCTAATGTCGACTAAATACGTTTTTCGTAATGGGTATCTACATAGGTGTCGACAATCCTTTGAAACTCTTCGGCTATTCCTTTCCCGCGTAAGGTCATTGCTTTTTCTCCATCTATGAAAACTGGCGCAGCTGGTTCTTCTCCAGTGCCCGGCAAGCTAATTCCAAGATTTGCGTGTTTGCTTTCACCAGGCCCATTGACGATACACCCCATGACAGCGACTACCATATTCTCGACACCGTCATAATTTTCACGCCATTCAGGCATTTGTTTACGGATATACATCTGAATTTTATTAGCGAGTTCCTGAAACACCGTACTCGTGGTTCGTCCGCAGCCTGGACAGGCCGTTACAAGCGGCAAGAACGAACGCAAGCCCATCGTTTGTAGCATTTCTTGCGCTACGATTACCTCACGGGTGCGATCACCACCTGGTTCAGGCGTGAGGGAAACTCGGATCGTATCTCCGATGCCCTGTTGAAGTAGGACCGCCATACCGGCGGTCGAGGCCACAATCCCTTTCGAGCCCATGCCCGCTTCGGTTAAACCAAGGTGCAAAGCATAATTGCAACGCTGTGCCAGGTCTCTATATACACAAATTAGATCCTGCACCTCGGAGACCTTACATGAAATGATTATTTTCTCTGGGCCCATGCCAAGGTCGTGAGCTCGCTCAGCTGACATTAGGGCCGACTGGATCATCGCTTCGCGGGTAATCTCGTTTGTTTCCTTAGGGGTTTCCAAGGCTGCATTTCTATCCATCAAATCCATCAGCAAATCCTGATCGAGGCTACCCCAGTTGACACCAATACGAACCGGCCGATCATATTTTAGAGCCACCTCAATCATGGTAGAAAACTGGGTATCTCGTTTTTCACGAAACCCAACATTACCAGGGTTGATACGATATTTGGCAAGGGCTTCAGCGCAGTCAGGAAATTTCGTTAGCAACTTATGCCCGATATAGTGAAAGTCCCCGACCAACGGCACATCGACGCCTCGCTTGAGGAGAGCATCACGGATGTGTGGCACAGCTGCGGCAGATTCTTCACGGTCGACGGTAATCCGAACAATTTCCGACCCCGCCTCAGCAAGTTGAGCAACCTGCTCTGTTGTTGAAACTATGTCCGACGTATCGGTATTAGTCATCGATTGCACGACAATAGGAGAAGCGCCACCGATGGTAACGTTACCTACCTTTACCGGAACGCACTCACGTCGCCTGATATCGTCCACGCTATTCTCCATACCTCACACCTTTGTTGGCATAGTGAACACGCTGTGTAGCTATTAAATCACGGCAAATAAAGACAAACATTAGCATATAATCACCCGGCAGAGCTGTGAGCCTCTGATTGGGTATCTAGATCAACAAGGTCGTTCGCCGTTACAGTTTCGCCCAGCATTCCCCAGCTCCTGATCCAATCATAAGACCTCTCTAACTCCCCCTCTGGAATAGGGCCAGGCCGCTGAACAATTAAACGACTTGGTCTTAAATCATCCACCGTTAAGACCCTACCAATCTCTGGATCACGATCCCTATAATATTCTATAAAGTAGCGCATATAGCTTTTTTTATCTGCATTGATACGCCCTACAGCTATAGAAACCGCGCGATTGAAAGCTGCGTATGTTTCAACGTCAACTTTGTCAGACACAACCTCAGTGCCGTTGAAGGCTGCCGCCGCCAAAATTCGACAACCCTGCTTTTCCGCTAGTGAAATATAAGGCTCCGTTAAGCAAGCCCCGTCATACTCCCCTCGCAATAACGCATCATACTGGCGGCGCGAACCGTTTGGGGTTTTGCATGTTTTTATCTGATCACGCGGTAGGAAACCCTCCAACATCAGTAGCGCGAGAAAATGGGTTCCAAAATAGTAGGGTAAGCCAACAACCCTACCGGCCATTTGTTGAGGCGTGTACGCCTTAGAATTTGGCGGGACCACAAGTGCACCAAACGCAACAATCGCCCGTCGACCGACCTGGCGGCCACCCTGGTTGGTATCTTGAACACGGCAATAATTTCCCCACTCGCAGGCGTTATACATATCAGCCTTGCCCTGCTCGAATAGTTTGCCATGACTGGCAAAAGGATCCACACCCAGCGGGCTATTTACATCCCTTTGGGTTCCTGGCTTTGGCCCCGCATCGCGGTCTGCCCATTTCACCTCAATTCCCTCGGCCGCAAAAAGTCCCTCGTCATAGGCGACGAGTTCCGGCAGGCCCTGAAAGGGTGCCGTACTCTCAAGGGTAAGCTTTTTCATCATGCCCTCACCGCATTTAAATCGAAAACTGGTGTCGGTAGCATAAGAAACAAAACTACCAAACCTATTAGGCGAAACTATTACTCAGCGGCAGCGTGCGCGCCCTGCTGAACGTCCATATTGATTAACTCAATAGCCTCATCTGTTTCTGACAACATGCCCCAACTTTTAATCCATTCAGCTGTACGGTCGGCTTCTTGCTTGGGAATGGGAGCTGGATCAACCATAACAACACGAGATTCCATAAGGTCACCAACTACCATCGCTGCGATCTTAGAATCCTTGTCCTTATAGTAATCAAGAAAGTAATGCATATACGCCGAGCGGTCCGCATTTATACGCCTCACCGCCTCCTTTACCGCCCGGTTAAACTTCCTATAGGTCTCGGTATCGACTTTTTTGGAAGCTACTTCGGTGCCATGCAGAAATGATGACGTAATCAGCCGGCACCCTTCCTTTTCAGCGAGCGAGGCGTAGGGCTCGGTTAGGCAAGTCGCTTCAAATTCTCCAGCCATCA
>CAYZDH010000033.1:0-18319 GCA_964477025.1 uncultured Rhodospirillaceae bacterium
ATTTGGGTCTGCGAGGATAATGTAGCGTCCGCATTCTAATTGCCCGACTGTATTACGGTTACCGTCATCAAAGTAATTGTAAAGCCTCACACCGGTGATTGGTGTTTCCTTTAATAATGCGCATTTGACGTGCCAATGATTAAAGAAAGGTTCGCCGACATCGAGCTTAAAACTGGGCGGCGTAGAGGCCATTACTGACCCTTCTCCTTGCATCCGGTATACATCTTCTGCGATTTTCAATGCTTCCTTAGCACTAAGTAAATCGACGGTATCGGAATAGGGGATGAAGAGAACTCCTTCATTATCAGACATAGGGTTTTTCTCCGGTTAGCTCGTTTGTAATCTTGTTTTTGGACAGAATTTTTTCTGTATCTCCCTCTAGAACTCACAAAATTTTCCGAGAGATAGCCGGTATTTCTTTTAAATTTAGTCCAGTATTGCGATCGCTTCGATCTCCATGATCAATTCAGGGCGAACCATAGAATTTACAACCAGGCAGGTTGCCGCTGGATATGGTTCTTTGAAAAACTTTGGGCGCCACTCAAGGATTGCTGGAAATTGTGATAGGTCGGTTAGGTAAATATTAATCTTTACGATGTCAGACATATCACCGCCCGCTGCTTTAACGGCACTTTTAAGATAGCTAAAGACCCGCTCTGCTTGGGCCATGGGTTCGAGGTTGCCCGTTTTGGCTTCGGGTTCGGCAGTCTGACCGGATATGAAGACCATTTTCCCTTTTTTGACTACGTGGGAAAATTGACCAGGTACCGGTAAATTGGGGACTTCGACTACCTCAAATCCCATGATTTTTTCCTAATGTTTTGTTTTTCAATTATTGTCAAATTGAGCGATGGTAAGGCATCTGTCAACGGCAGAGCTTCAATAGTGGTGAGGGTGTTGGCATAGCATTTGTAAAAATTATATGGAGAGTCAAAAATGGCTGGACCGCTTAAATTTCATAAAGTTAAAATCGAGAATGCGCCCACAAGATCTCTACCAATGGCGCGCGGTACTGTATTTGGTTGCGTCGACCCTCGCGTTGGGTCAAATAATGTTGATGTACATGTTAATGTTATTAAACCAGGCGCAAGTCGTGGAGAGATACACTACCACGCGCAAGCAGAGAATGTTTATATTGTGATGGACGGCCAATTAGAGGTCTGTATTGAGGGCGGGCAGCGCCATGTACTTGACGTTGGTGAAATCGGCTTTATTCCGCCCGGCGTTGTACATACGGCAACAAACGCACGTTCAGATATTTCCTGTAGGATCGTTGAAATCTATGCTCCCGCTGGTAAAGATTTTCATGAAGTTGATGACTGGCCTAACCATATCCAGCCACCGAGTGGTAATTAATCATCGATGACGAAGTCAAATTGATCGCCAGCAGGCGTATAAACTTCAAATATTTCGAATGTTTCTTCACTGATGTTTGTTAAGGAATGTTTTTGTCCTGCGGGGATATAGATGACGTCATCTTCCTTAATTGTATAGGTTTTTCCTTCAACTACTAACTGGCCTTGACCTTTCTTAACTATGTAGACGTTATCTGAATTTGTATGGTGGTGGTATCGGCCCCCGGGTTCCTTAGGATTGAGACGGTTGAGGTGGACGTCAACTTTTTCAGCGCCGATGTCTGCATTGATCAATCTTAATTGTGTGCCGCGGTCACCCTTCATGGGGGTTACGGCGGCGTCGGCGAGGTTAAGAATACGAAAATTTGGCACTAAGTGTCTCCTAGGAGGTCGTCAAAACCGCTACGACATAAGGGTATGACTGGAACATAACCACAGAGCCGATGACAGCGGTACCTGTCCCAATTGCAAGATTAAAGCGTTTGAACAAGTTTGTCCCTTTGCGAGCGCTAGACTGAATTGGCCATGCAATTGCTGCAGACAAAAAGCCCATACCTATTACCGAGCCAAAACCAAATACTAATAAGTATACGATAGCTAAGGAAGGTGAAACTTGCTGGTTTACTGTTAGAAGAAGTAGGGCAGCAGAGCCGGCTAAGCCATGCATCAGGCCAATTGCCAAGGCTCGAGAAGGCAAAGTTGAGGGGTGCTCATGATCATGGGCCAATGGGTCGTGGTCGATTTTATCCTCATGAGTATGGAAATGTATATGGCTGCCCTTATCGCGATGTGAGTGCGTGTGGACGTGGATACGTTCACGAAAAATTCGCAGGATAACATCAAAGCCTAGACCAACGAGTATAAGCCCCACGATAAATTCCAGAGCACCGGCAATTTGTTCCGGGAAAGAAATCCCTGAGAAGATGATGACGATACAAACACCGAATAAGGTAACTGTATGACCAATTCCCCAGGCAATTCCGGTTTTGACAGTCTCTCGGATTGAACGTGAGCGCGTCGCTAAAGCCGCCACAGCGGCGATATGGTCGGCGTCAAGTGCGTGACGTAAGCCCAGTAAAAATCCGATAAAAAGGACTGATAGAGCTGTCATGAAGAGACTTCACTCCTGTCCGGGAGATGTAAAAAGCAATGACTTAATGATAAGCGGTACGACTTGTGTGTCCGGCATGAACTCTCCAATATCAACAAAGTCAAAATCGCGCAGTTGGACGTTATCAACTGAGATGACCTCGCCGCTGACATTCAACTCTTTTACTAGAATATTTCCTAGTGTACGTCCGGCGTCACCGTCCATCATCAAAACTACTGGTAAATCCGGATCATTAACCGTTTTTGGAAGGCCCTTACAAATACCTTCAGCTAAGGCAAAGAGGCGTGCATGCAGGGGGTCACCGCCCCAACGCAGGGCAATGGCCACTTGGTTTTCTCCCTCGGTCATGTCGAGGCGTTTCAGAGCCTCATTGATATTGGCGGTTACCTCTTCAGAAGTGAAGCCCTCACTTAAATCAATGTTTAGGCTTGCCACTGGCACGTTTCGAATAGGTAATTTTTCTTTATTTGATAAAAAGATTGTATTTCCACTTACTTGAACGGTGAATTGTGAAGCGCCTACGACTGTTGCCCGAATACCGTGCCCTGGGTCATAAACCTTTTCCGGAATCCGCTTTTCGGCAAGAGCATGACGCAAATCATGTGCAATAGATCGGCCAAGATCGCCACGATCCTCTTCCTCGCGCCGGTAGATATACTCAGAAACACCGCCCGAAAATGTGATCCCGTCAATTGCTGGTGTTGGAGGTAAGTTTTCTGTAAGCAGTAGGGCTTTACAAAGATCATCATTTGGCTCGCGTGTCGCATAGGAAACGATGACATCCACCATACGGCTAACAATCTTTTTTCTATCTTCCTTGGATAGCACATCCCCAAGGGTCAGCTTAACCCCAACATCTTTGGCGACTTCCTCTGCAGGTCCTTCAATTCGGGTCATTCTTCCTTTCTCATCAAAGGCAATTAGGCGACCGCCAACTGCAAAGGCAGAGGTTGATAGCAACCTTCCACCGTGACAAAGGCCGAGTTTTATTGTGCCTCCACCAACGTCAATATTGAGAATGGTTTGATGTTCTTGACGGGAAAGCGCCACTGCGCCAGATCCATTAGCAGCCATAAGAGCTTCGAGATTATGGCCCGCTGAAGCGCAGACAAATTTACCAGACTCTTCGGCAAAGAGATCTGCGATAGCTCGAGAATTATTTCTTTTGAGAGCTTCGCCGGTCAGGATCACTGCTCCTGTGTCGATATCCTCCGGGGTAAGATCTGCTTCTTTATAAGCATTCCCGAAAAATTCTTTGAGTACATCTGCATCTATTGTGTAATCTGGTCTGTATGGTGTGAGTAATATTGGTGAACGCCATAAAACTTGACGATTTACAACAACAAACCGGCTGGATAGGCCTTCAGCAAGTCTTTGAAGGTGAACCTTTGAGAACATTAAATGTGACGTTGAAGAGCCTACATCTACACCGACAGTTGTTAGTTCAACGTTATCTTGTTTCCAGATGGTTTCAGCCAGATCTTGCTCTTGTTCTGGGGTCATACTGATATGTTCAAAACCTAGGTCGTGCACATCCATATCCTTCTACTCTTGATATTACATAAGGAACGACTGCGAGATGACTCCCGCAATTCGATTGTATCGATCGCCTGCGTCAATCCTTGGGGAATGGCAGGTGGCTAAATTTTTCTTTCATTTCTTGTCGAAGTTTATCGCTAACATCTACTACCTCGGGAAATGTTTTTTTCAGGTATTGGTCGTAAGGTATGCAGGCGTCAATCAGAATGCGACTATTGAAATTACCAGGTTGGACAAGTGGGTCGCGACCCGACGCCCAGGCTTTTTGGATAGTATCGATATCGACAATAGGATCGAACCTTGTGCTCATTGCCCAGAGGACCTGATCAAGATCACCAGCATCAATGTCATCATCGACAACGACCGTCCACTTGCCAGCGTAGGCGCCTCCCTGACAATTAGAAGCGACATGCAAGACGTTGCGCGCATGGCCAGGGTAACGCTGCTTAATTTGGATAGCAGTAAATCTCGTGGCTGGCCCACCTTCATGGTTCCAAACACCTTTAATATCTGGTAGGCCGCAAGCCTCCAGGGATCTCCAAATTTCTGCGGCGCCAGCTATGCCCTTTAACAAACCGGTTTCATCGACGGGTTTGTGTTGAGGTGCGCAACAGATAATTGGATTGTTTCGATGCAGGATGGTTTTAATTTCAACATAAGCCCGAGGTACTGAGTCGTCTGAGTAATAACCCATCCATTCCCCAAATGGGCCTTCCTGTTTGACCTTGCCTGGTCGCGCGACGCCCTCAATAGCGATTTCAGCGTCCGCTGGAATGGGAAAACCTGTATAAGGGCCTTTTATACACTCAATGGCTTCGCCGCGCAGACCCCCCGCAAAATCGAGTTCGCAAATCCCATCCGGCAGCGGGCTAGCTGATAGCATGTAGAGCAGTGGGTCTTCGCCGACGAGAATGACGAATTTGCATTCTTCTCCGCGCTCAAAATATTTGTCTCGATGGATACGTCCATGCTTGCCCTCCGTGATTTGGCAACCAATGGTTTTTGCGTCATAGACTTGGTTACGATAGGTGCCGACGTTAAAAGATCCGTTATCAGGGTCTTTTGAAATGACGCAGTTAGCCGTACCAATATAACGAGCCTTGTCTTTTTCATGGTGTCTTGGGACAGGGAATTTTAAGACGTCGATATCATCCCCTTCCATAATGTTTTCCATTACGGGGCCAGTTTCGACCATTTTTGGGGGAATTAGCTGCAGGTCCTGCATGCGATCGTAATATTGCTGTACGATATTGACCTTGCGGTCGTATTCAAGTGGCAAGCCTAACGTTAAGGCCACCCGACGGATTGAAGAAAGAGAGCCATATAGAGTTCGATATCCTTGCTCATAATCTGGAATGTTGTCGAATAGTAAGGCCGGTGCATTACCCCTGCTATTTTCGGTCATCATTTGGGTGATGCTGCCCATTTCGGCATCCCAGCTCGCATTATCTACCCGCAAAAGTTCACCAAAACCGTCAACCTTTTCTATCCAGTCTCGTAACCCGCGATAACTAGCTTGGTCATTTGCTATAGGTGCGCTGCGAGAGTCGTCCATTTTTTTCTCCATGTGTCATCGAAAGGGGCCCTTACACTGTTGGCACTGACAATGCACGGGATCCTTGTTTCTTATCTGTTCAGGATTATTTTTACACCACCGTTCCCCGTCATGCTAGTGGGAACAGACACCCGCAATCACTATTTGAGTTTTAGCGCTTTTACTCCTTCCATTGACTTTGACTAGGGTCCTCTATTCAATTCGCGCCATCAAAGAAAACTGAAACTGTAAACGAAAGGGAGTGCAATGAGACATCAGGATAAGGTCGTGATAGTAACTGGTGCGGGCCGGAATATTGGCGAAGAAACCGCAAAACTTTTTGTCAAAGAGGGCGCCAAGGTTGCCGTTGTCGATTTGGACGATCGTGGGCAGGGTGTCGCTGATAATTTGAATGCGGAAAAAGAAGGCTGCGCAATTTTCATTAAGGCTAACGTTGCTGACGAGGGGTCGGTCAAGAACCTTGTTGCAGAAACAGTTAAAGCTTTCGGCCGCATCGATACGCTGGTTAATAATGTTGCAATTTCGGATAATCTTACGATCCGCGAATGCACCCTCGCGGATTTCCAGAAGACAATTGATGTAACACTCACTAGTCAGTTTTTGACTTGTAAGTATGTTGGGGAGCAGATGATTGAGCAGGGCGACGGCGGCGTGATTGTCAATATCGGTTCGACATCAGGTTTTAAGGGTCGAAACAGCGCTGTAGCATACTGCGCCGCTAAGGGAGGAGTTGCTAATTTAGTGCGAGCGATTGCCGCACAATATGCGGAACATGGTATCAGAGTTAATTCGGTCGTTCCAAATCGTATAGGTTCTCCAGTTGGCAAAGAGGAATTTGACCCGGGTCGTTATGTTACTAACATGCTTCATCGGCCGGGTTTGCCGGAAGAGCTCGCCGCTGCTGTTAACTTTATGGCTAGTGATGAAGCATCGTTTATCTACGGAGAAAATCTTTTTGTAGACGGAGGTTACAGCGCCATGATGGATGGGTCTTAAAACATTAAAGCTTTAATTGGAGGTGTGCGGCGAATTTTTCTAAGCCTTTAAACCTGGTGAATAACCCCTCCTCATTATTTTCTAAATTTCCGGCTACGGTGCGGGGCGCAGCATGGATGTGTTTGGCTTGCGCCTCATTCGCATTGATGGCCCTAACGGTTCGGCTTTTAGCAACTGATATCCCGCCGCTTGAAATAGGGTTTTTCCGTGCTTTTTTGGCATTTATTTTGATGGTGCCATATGCCGTCCGAACTGGTCCCGGCATTTGGCAATCTAAAAATCATAAAGCCTTTATAGCACGCGGGATAACCGGCGCTGGCTTTGTCATGTTTTTCTTCCCGGGCGTTGCCTTAATGGAAGTCGCTGATGCCCAGGCATTAACCTTTACGGCCCCGTTATTTGGGATGGTGCTCGCAATGTTGTTTTTGGGGGAAGCCTTCCGGATTAATCGGGTTTTTGCGTTAGTCGGCGGGTTCGTTGGCGCCTTAATTGTCATCCGTCCAGGGTTTCAAGATATTAGCATAGGGGCCGTGCTGGTTTTATTTTCTTCGCTCTCAGCGGCAGGCAGTGGGGTATTAACGAAGTTTGCTACCCGGACTGACCCCCCAGATAAGGTTGTGTTTTATCACGCGATGTACATGACGCCCTTGATTTTGATTGGAGCATTATTTGACTGGCAATGGCCTAATCTTTATGAACTTGGAATGCTATTGATTGTTGCGGCCCTCGCGACACTTAATCAGCGTTGTCTTGGCAGAGCTTTTGCATCGACGGATGCAACAGCAGTTTTTCCTTTTTTGTTCATGCGACTGCCATTTGGTGCCGCGCTTGGCTTCGCCGTATTTCAGGAAGTCCCAAATTTGTGGGTCTGGCTTGGTGGAGCGGTAATATTCTTTGCTGCGCTCTACCTTGCAAAGTCAGACACAAGGGGTGGGAAGCCGGTTCTTTAGAACGTTATTCGTTACACGAAAAAGGATGGCAAGTATGGTGGTTCATACCAAAGCACAGGAACGATTTCGTTAAACATGATTAGCAGGAAGGCTACAGCGCCAATTGCGTAAACTGTTATGATTTTCCACCCGTAATTCCCCCAAAACTTTAGATAGAGAATGACGAATAGGACCAAGGTTGGGAACTGACCAATTATAGTTGTTAAAACGAAAATTCCAACCAACCAGGATAGAAAATAAAGGCTCTTAAGGACGTAAGCCCTATCAACGCCCACGACATCAGCCGCCGCAGTCCCTGCGCGAATAGCAGATAAGCCTTTAAAATCAAATATCAACGCACCGGTAGCTAATATCAAACCAACGGTCGCTACCGTTTGTGGAAATACTTTAGGGGCGAATGACCAAGGGATGGCCTCGTAAAAACAATATGCAAATAGTGCTATCAAGAGTACGGAAATAGGCCAGGACGCAGGTGGACAATCTTTTCCACCTTCCTCCACAATCATTGCCCCACCGTCGGGAGTTGCACTAGTAGGGTTAATTTCATGGCCTTGTTGTTCAAGTCTTTTCTTTCGCTGACTGCGAACGGCGTAGATTACGGTAATGAAAATTAAAGCAATAACGACTATAACAATTGGTCTTTGAAATGATCCCCAGCCAAAGACCTGCATGGATAAATTCATGGCCTCTTCCATGATTTTACCTAACACGAAGCCAAGTACAATTGGAGGGCGGGGCCAGCCTCCTAACTTCATAAAATATCCGATAAATCCGAAGGCAAGCAGCGTAATCCAGTTGCCGAGGGTCCCGTTACCAACCCAGGCCCCCATGAAAACCACTAGCATTATCGCCGGCAAAATTATGTGGCCTTGAAGGTAGGTTATTTTCGAAGCATGGCTACCCCAAAGTAGCAAGAGAATAGCCCCGGCGACATTAGCTAGCACCAACGTCCATACCAAGGTGAAGGTTATATTGAGTTTATCTGTAAGCATTTGCGGCCCCGGCTCGAGACCCTGAATAAAAAATGCACTGAGCAGGATGGCCATTGAAGCACTGCCAGGTATGGCGAATGCAATTGTTGGCAGGAGCGCCCCCCCTTTCATCGCATTGTTGGCCGCCTCGGGTGCGATGACGCCACGCACATCGCCCTTACCAAAATTCTCGTTATTTTTTTCGCTCTGAGCTGCATGGCCGTAAGCCACCCAGTCCACAATTGAGCCCCCGAGACCCGGCAACATACCAACATAGACACCAATAAAGGTGCACCGAATACCAAGCCACCAATTTTTGGCAGCATCTTTCATACCATTGATGATACCGCCTGTTGCAACCTCTTCGCGCTGGACGCGGGAAATAGACGTATTTCGTACAGCCAATTCCAGAACTTCTGGAATAGCAAAAAGACCTAGTACGTAGGGTACCAGGGGTAAGCCTTCAAGCAGAAAATTTTGGTCAAACCAATATCGGCGAACACCACCAAACTCTGCAAACCCGATACAGGCAAGCATTAAACCAAAACAAGCAGCCGCTGTTCCTTTGAAAATAGATTTACCACTTAAGGATGCGACCATAGTAAGACCAAGGACGGCTAGTGCAAATAGTTCAGGCTCAGAAAACGCAAGAATTATAGGCCGAACAACTGGAATAGAGATTGCAAGAACAACGGCGCCGATCACGCCGCCAATCATCGATACTGTATAGGCAGCACCTAAAGCCCGAGAGGCTTCACCGCGTTGGGCCATCGGATAGCCATCAAGAATAGTCGCTTGGGAAGCCGCCGTGCCTGGTATGCCTAAAAGAACAGATGAAAGTGTATCTGCTGTTGTCGTTACAGCGTACATGCCGAGAATAAAGGCGAAGGCGACGTTAGGTTCCATCCCAAAGGTAAAAGGTAAGATGATTGCCATTCCGACCAGGCCGCCAAGCCCAGGGACAGCACCAAAGAACATGCCGATGGCGACACCCAGCAACATATAACCAGGTGCAGGCCAAACAAGAACGAGCCGCAACCCATCCAGCACCGCTTCTGTAAACGTCATGGGGGTCTACCTTTAAAATGCATCAAAACGGTGGGGACGTTCGTTAGAACGCCCCCAATTTTACTTAAAGAGTGATCAAATCACATCCTTGCTTTGTCAGCATAGTCTAGAAGGAATTTTTGTAGTTTCGGATTTACATTGACGATTGACTTAACATATTTCTGCGCTTCGGCGCCACTTTTGCCAATGTACATGCTTCCGTTAACTTTCTTATATTCGGAGAGAAAACCCTTGTCTTTAGTAGTTTTATCCCATGCGGCCCGCATAATTTTAACCGCTTTAGGGTTGGTTCCCTTGCGGAATACGATGATGCGGAGCATCTCACGTGTTGCGGCAATAGTCCTGATCGAGTTCCAAATATTTGCTGAAGGTCGTTTTCCTTTACCAAATTTTGCTTCGTAAACTGTTTGGAAGCTTGGAATGTTTTTCTTAACGGACGGAGAATGTAAGATAGTGTTGTTGGGCCCAGGAGTACCAACATGCCAGACGGGCACAGAGACACCAGTTTTGATTAACTGGCCTACCACCCTGCCATAATAACCGGCGAGGGAATCAGCCGTCATATCCAGCTCATTTTTAAGAATGGCTGCCCGAATTTTACCACCTGATTTATACCCTGTGACATGCTTTAGTGGAATGTTCAATGCCTCAAAGAAAAGTCTTGTCCTTAAATCTTTACTGCTACTTGGTCCGTGCCCACCGGTCCGGATTTCATGGTCGGTGTTTAATAAATCCTTCCAGTTTATGATGGTCTTACCTGGAATTGCGTCTTTACGAACATGGGAAATAGTCTGTTGCCCTATTGCTCCCACGTAGTGAAAAGCCGCAAGGTCAGCACGCAACTCGGGAGCACGCATAACTTGAGACATAATTGGGATAGTAAAAACACCCATCATGTAACCATTTGTCCTTCCAGCTTCGGCAAGGAAGTTTGCACCTACGGTACCACCAGCACCTGAAACATGCCGGAATACCAGGCGAGGATTACCTGGAATGTATTTCTTCATATGACGCATGACCATGCGGCCTTGAATGTCAGTGTTGCCGCCGGCGCTATAGTTAATGATGATGTTTACGCGTTTGCCCTTATAAAATTGGGCGTCCGCTGATGCGTTAAAACCAACTGTCGCCGCTGCTACAGCCATTATGCCTAACGCAGAATGCTTTAAAAAATTCATACTGTGAATCCTCCCTTGGAACCTTGTACAATTACAATCCATTGACGCCTACTTCAACGTCGCCGGGTTTGGGGAACGAAAATTTAATACCCTATTTGCTCCCATCGCAAGGAGGCTACGCCAAGCTAAATACCCACGCAAGGGGTGAAACTTACAATCCGTATGCCAAATTTAGATCTAGGGGAGCGTCCTCATTAGAAAATGCTGACTTCGGGTGGCTGCGGGTCGCCGCCCATACAGCGCCGCAGATGGTCTGTAGGTGGGTCGGCAAAGCCCCAGCGATCGGGTCCTTTTACTCGTTGCGCCCAATCTTCTGGTGTGCCGGTTTTATAAGTTGCCTCGTCTACCTGCTCGACCTCAGCAGTATATTCCACCACCATGCCGTTTGGCTCAAAAAAATATCCGAATACATTATTGCCAGGCCCGTGACGCCCAACACCCCACTGAACCGGAAAACCTTTCTGCTTCATCCTACCAGAGCCACACATCAAAGCATCGAAATCCGGCACTTCAAAAGCCGCATGGTTAAGTGATGGGCCTTCATTGTGGGCGAAGGCAATGCTGTGATGGTCAGGGCTGCAGCGGATAAAGTTCATCCGCTCCGTGCGATCGCTGACCCGAAAGCCAAGAACATCACGGTAGAATTCTGTTTGGTCCTCTACCTTATTTGAATTAAGAACGACATGGCTCAATTTAAATGGTCGGTCATCTTTCATCTCTATGTCCGAATGGTTCGCGACGTCGCAGCTGATAGCGTATCTAAGTCCATCACGATCAGCAAAACTGAAGCCGTACCCTCCTCCCGGTCCTGATAACTCTTCAGGTACTCCCTCTGTCGAGATCCCCAGTCCTGATAACTTTGCGTAAAGGCCATCAACGGCATTATTGTCAGGTGCGGCAAAATTAATCCGGTTCACACTCGCTTTGCCGCCCTCATGCAGAACCACAATATGATGTTCGGCGCCCGTTGCCCTAAGCCAATGTGTGCCATCCTCTTCGGCTACTTTCGCAAGCCCCCAACAGTTTTCATAGAAGCGGCTCGTTTGGGCTAGGTCAGGAACGTTGTATTCAATACAGCGTAAGCCGGTGACTTGTGGATCTGTCATATTACCCTCGATTGAGATGTGAAGCTTATTTCGATGAGGTTAGTACGCATATTCGAACCTGCCAAGTTGGATTCTTATGGGTAAGGTGCGGTTTTTAAATTTTTTGGGGCGTTTTCTTTTTAGTAATCGCCTGATTAAATAGTTTAAGAAATTATCTCAGAAAATTCTACAAACGAAAATTGGTATAATAGGGAGAATAAAAATGAAGGTTTGTCGTTTCGATGAAGACAGGCTGGGTCTTATCGTTGATGGTACCATCCGGGATATTACCGAAATACAGACGGAAATTCGTAGCAAGGCTCGATATGATATGAAGGGTGATGCTGTTATAGCCGCCTTACCAGAATATCGTGATAAGATGGAATTAGCTGCGGCGGCAGCGCCGGGCATTGCCGTTGAAGACGTCAGCCTATTGCCCCCAATTGCTAGACAATGCAAGACGATGGCCGCCCCTGTGAATTACGAAGCGCATGTGGCGGAGATGGCTGCGCAGCCCCACATCACGGGCGAAGATAAGGGGCCACGAAGGCCTTCAGGTATACAAAATCAGGGGATTTTTTTAAAAGCAAATTCTGCCGTAGTTGGTCCTGGCGAAGGGGTGGCAATTCGTTTTCCAGATCGCCGGAATGATCATGAAGTTGAGTTTGTAATCATCATTGGCAAAACTGGCAGCCGGATAAAAAAAGAAGATGCAATGGATTATGTCGCGGGGTACACCCTTGGTCTTGATATGACAGTTCGTGGGGTCGAAGACCGTAGTTTTCGCAAATCGTGTGACGGCTATGCGCCGGTGGGACCCTGGATGGCGACGGCCGATGAAATTCCTGATCCAAGTAACGTGGCTTTTACAGTTCATCTTAATGGAAACTTACAGCAAGATGCGCATACCAGTGATTTGATTTTCGATGAGCCACGGCTTATCGAATTCGCGTCAGAATTCTATACTATTCACCCAGGCGATTATCTTTTCACCGGTTCGCCGCCAGGAGTTATATACAGGGATTTTGGTTCGCCCGAAGTCTTGAGTTACGAAGATGTCGGTGACCCATCAGTGGGCAAGGGTGAAATTGTCGTCGAGGTTCACGCGGTAACGGTTAACCGCGTTTTGGATTGCGCTGTTAGGGCCGGCGAACAAACTCAACGGGGTGTTGTCTTGCCGCATGTTGGCGGTGTAGATCCAGCAGGCATCGTTCGAGATGTGGGGATGGGGGTGGCTGATATCTCTGCGGGCGACCGTGTCGCGCTGTTGTCCCGGGTACCTTGTCTCAGTTGCGAACACTGTGATGCCGGCAATTTCAAAAAGTGTCCGAACAGTGAAATGCTCGGTGTCGGTCGTTGGGGTGGAGCTGCTGAATTAGTTAAGGTTCCTGCCTCCGTTGCTATAAAGCTGCCAACAAAATTGGAATTTGCGGAAGCAGCGGCTGTTCTCCGGCACGGGCCAATGGCACATCATCTGTTATTTGATACTGGAGGATTGAAGTCAGGAGAATCTATTTTGGTGATGGGGGCTGCTGGTGGTCTCGGTCTGACAGGAATTCAAATAGCTAAAGCTGCGGGCGCAAAAGTCATTGCAGCGGCGGGATCTGATGAACGCGTTGCCGTCGGCTGTGAATACGGCGCAGACTTTGGTGTTAATTACGTTAAAGAAGAACTAACCGAAGTGGTTCGTACTTATACGGGTGGTCGAGGGGTTGATCTGGTGTTTGAAAATATTTCTAACCCGAAGACCTGGCCTAAGGCCCTCAAATGTCTCCGCAAGTTCGGCACGCTTGTAACAGCTGGCGCCCATGGTGGGGGTAAGGTGGAGCTCGATTGTGCTTTTTTATATCATCAAAATATCCGGATTTTTGGAAGTACTGGCAGCACGGATCAAAATGTAAGTGATACCGTAGCGCTCGCTAGCGAGGGTAAGCTGAAAGCGAAGATAGAAAAAATTTTTCCTCTCAGTGAAATACCCGCAGCACATCGTATGATGGAAGGTGAAGTGCTTTCCGGAAAGATCGTCCTCGACCCTACCGCTGGATGAGGGATTACTTTTTTGCGTATTCCATTGCTTTGGCGCGGGCCTCAAAGGCCTCGGGGTCGGCCTCGAGGCCATGGCCGAGTGATAACCGATTCATCATATTAAATCTCGCGCAAATCCATATCGCGTCAGCGAGGGCTTCCTCGTTCCAGCCTGCAGCGAAAACCGCCTCTGCATCGGATTTTACCATTTTGTATGGTTCGAGGGTCAGCTTGCGGACGAAGCGCAGTATAGGTTTTAGCTTTGTATCTACTGGCGCCATATCGATGTCGTCGACCAATGATTCAAAGACACCCTCTTCCACGCCATGCTGCCGCGCTATAGCGGAATGACCGCCATAACAGTAGTCGCAGCTATTCAGCGCTGACGTGAAAGCGGCAATTAATTCCCGTTCTGCGACAGAAAAAATAGAGTCGTCGCGCATCACGGCTTCGCTAAATTTCCCAAACCCATCCCGATGTCCTGGCTTAATATTGAAAAGGTGTCCGATACCCGCATCGGCAGGAAGTGATGGAAAAAATGGCATTTTTAGGTCCTTTAGATTTACGAACACTATTGTCGCGTTTAGGGTTGCTAAAATTAATTCCTCGCGCGTTTTAGATCAATGGTCCGAATACTTTTGATATTTTTATTTCTTTTGATCGGTATAACGACGGTTGCCCGGGGTGAAGAAAAAGTAATTACTGCGCAGGTTGCTAACTTTGAGGCGCGAGGGGGGGTGAGGATTTTAATCGACGTGCGGACTCCTATGGAGTGGAGGAAGACGGGTGTTCCCGTCGGTGCTAAACAATTTTCAATTGAAGGTCTCGGAGGAACGACAACTTTCGTGGCGAACGTAACTAAACTGGTTGGGGGCAATAAAAATATGCCGATTTCGTTGATTTGCGCGCGCGGTGCTCGGTCATCCAAGGCAGCCAATGTGTTATCTAGGGCCGGGTTCACTAATATAAAAAATGTTCGCGAAGGTGTTTTGGGCAACCGTAAAGACGGGCCTGGGTGGTTGAAACGTAAACTTCCGACCCAGCCTTGCATGAATTGTTGAGAAGGGAAAGATTATGGATGGGCAGCTAAACGGGAAGGTGGCGATAATTACGGGTGCCGGGCGTGGGCTCGGAGCCGCATATGCGATGGCTTTTATTAATGAAGGTGCAAAAGTATGTGTTTCTGACATCCTTGATACTACTGAAATCGTAAAAGCCCTTAAAGACGCCGGCGGCCAGGCAATCGGTCTTCCGTGCGACGTCACTAATTTTGCCGCTTGTGAGGCTATGGTTGAAGCCACTGAGGAAGCGTTCGGTGGTGTGGATACGTTAGTTAATAACGCGGCTTTATTTGTTGATATTCCCCGGCGGACATTCCTAGATATTGATACTGAAGAATGGGACAAGGTCATGGAAGTGAATGTCCGGGGTAGCTTTAACTGTTGCAAAGCGGCAGTGCCTGCGCTCCGCAAGCGCGGTGCCGGCTCCATCGTTAATATTTCGTCGAGCACAGCGTTAAAAGGGATCCCTTTCACGCTTCACTACGTGACATCTAAAGGGGCTATCATTGCTATGACCCGGGCGATGGCTCGCGAGCTTGGTGAAGAAAATATACGTGTGAACTCCTTGGCACCAGGGCTTACGATGAGTGAAGCGGTTGCTGCGGCAGATAATACGTTTGCTCCTTATAATGAAGCATCTATCCGGGGGCGTGCTTTAAAACGTGAACAAATGCCAGATGACCTCATTGGCGCTGCTATTTTCCTTGCCTCTGATGCGAGTGCTTTTATGACTGGCCAAACAATGGTCGTCGATGGCGGCGATGTTACTAACTAATGAGATAATTAAATGGGACAGGGAGAAATTATAGTGAGCAGATGGGACACAATACGTGTAGGCGATAGTGATATGCCAATTAACGTCGGTGAACCCGACGGTGAAGGTCCATATCCGGCTATCGTTTTGACCTTTCATCGGGGTGGCATGGACAGCTTCACTATGGAAAGCGTCGACCGGCTCGCTGCCGCGGGTTTTTTAACGGTGGCGCCCGATTTCTATCATCGAAAAAAAGGTATAGCGCCTGAAAAAGCGGTGAAGTTCAGATTGGATGAAGACGTCATCTCCGACATTCGCGCGACAGTAGATCATATAGATTCATTAAAAAGCGCCAATCCATCACTGATGGCGATCATGGGACATTGTATGGGTGGCCGCACGGCCTATCTTGGCGCGAGTGTGTTGTCGGATAGGTTTAAACTCTGCCTACCCTTTTACAGTGGTGGGGCTTTTTCACCTTGGGGGGAAGGCCCAAGTGTTTTTGATCGTTTTGGCGATCTAAAATCTATTGTCTATGGGTTTTATGGTAATGACGACAAAAATCCATCACCGGCCGATGTCGATAAGTTTGACGCGCGTCTTACGGAGCTCGGTGTAGAACATAAGTTTTATAGATATGAGGGAGCAGGTCATGCTTTTCAGAATACGGTAAACAGAGAGAACTACCGCCCCAAACAATCGGAAGATGCTTGGGAGAAGGTTATAAGGCATCTCAAAGATCACCTGCTTAGCTAGACCGATAAAAATTAAAATCAGGAGAAAGATATGGTTGCTTATTTCATTGCAGATCAACAGGAAGTCACCGATCCAGAAATGATGAAGACTTACTCAGCGGGGGTTGCGGCCACGATTGAGCAATATGGTGGTAAATTCTCGGTCCGCGGCGGTGATCCGGAAATCTTAGAAGGAGATTGGCCTGTAAGGCGCGTTATCATCCTTGAGTTTGAAGACCGAGCGGCAATCAAAGCCTGGTACGATTCACCCGAATACGAGGAGCTGAAGGCAATGAGGCTTGCCAGCTCGCGGTCCAACGCAATTATTGTTGATGGAGTCTGATAGGGGCCAACAATGACCGCTTACTATATTACACATCGAACGTCCGAGGGTGACCCTGAGGTGATGAAAATTTATTCATCGAAAGTAAATGAAACGATTGAGAAATATGGCGGGAATAAGATTGTGCGCTCCAGCGACATCAAAATCGTAGAGGGTGATTGGGACCCTGACCGCATCACAATCATTGCTTTCCCAGATATGGCGTCTCTTGATAGCTGGTATGATAGTCCTGAATACAGCGAGTTAAAGCTTATGCGTCACTCTGTGATGACCTCCAATGCAATCGCAGTTCCCGGAATGTAACAGGGTAGTGGAGGTATGAAGCTTTTCACTTGGCAGATCGCCCCTAACCCGCGCCGCGTGAAAATTTTTCTTGAGGAAAAAGGGGTTCGTATCCCATCAGAGGATGTTGGCGTTGCCGGGAAGCCATTTTTAGAACCTAACTTCCTAAAAAAGCACCCGCACCGCCGCGTGCCGCTATTACGCCTAGACGATGGGAGTTATATCGCTGAAGCGATGGCAATTTGTCGGTATTTTGAAGCCTTATACCCCGACCCCCCTTTGATGGGATCTAATGCCCAGCAAGCAGGGTTGATTGATATGTGGGAACGTCTTGCTGAATGGGAAGGACTACAGGCAATCTCTGAGTTTTATCGAAATTCCAAGGGATCATTCTCTGGTCGGTCTTTGGCTGGATATGAGAAAACGCTTGAACAAATTCCGGCATTAGTTGAACGCGGAGAGGCGCGGCTCAATCTGTTTTATAAAAAATTTGATGATCAATTGGCCGACAATAAATATGTCGCAGGAAATAGTTTCTCTGTCGCCGACATCACGACCCTATGTACCATAGATTTTGCAAATTTCTCAAAACTGGGGATCCCTAAAAATTGTAGGAATTTACAACGCTGGTATAAATTGGTTTCAACGCGCCCGAGTGTTTCTAGTTAAGCCTTTCGTTTGCGTCCGAACCACCAACGAATAATAAAGCCAAAGGCTGATCCCATAGCCATGACCAGAAAGGCTGCTGTCCAAGCGTCAGCAGAATCTTTTCCGCCAGTCGCCTGCAGGGTTGCGCCAATGGCAAGGGAGCCCAAGACACCACCAGCAAATCCAACGCTTGCGTGAACAGCCATTGTGGCACCCCGCACTTCCTGTTCTGCTGCTGCGACCGTTCCAGTATTGATGGTGCCCGTATCAGAATAGCTTGTCATGCCATAGGCCAAGGCGAGAGTGGCAATAACCCATAGAGGAGCGCTGGTCGTGAAGGCTACAGCGATACCAACTATAACGGCTAAAACCATGCTGGCCCGGATAACTGGTTCTCGGCCATGACGAGCGGCTAATTCTCCGCAGTACATCGCTGCTGGAACGCCAATTAGGGCAACCAGCGTTGCAAGCCATGTAGTCGAAATTATAAAACTGCCAGGCTGGGAAGCTTCTGCAAATACTAAGAATGTGACAATCCAAACTCGATTAGAAAATACTTCCCACAAATGTCCAAAATAAGAGGTGATATTGATCATTACCGGACGATTGTTAAATACACTTTTGAAATCGGCTAATTGGCTTTGGGTTCGCCGCGTAATTTTTC
>CAYZDH010000034.1:0-14052 GCA_964477025.1 uncultured Rhodospirillaceae bacterium
AGAAGCCGTCGAGATGACAGTAGACGGCGGTGCCGAAATTGTTGTTCAGTCGGGTAAACCACCGATAATTAACGGTATTCAGGAAGAACGTATGCGTGTTGGCTGTGGGTCGGCCACGGTTGGAATATTCGCCCCACAATGGCACAACCATGTTGATGAGGTGATTGTTGTTGATGATCACATTACAGCGGTTCTGAGCGAGCACCAGGCGGGAAAATTTATTGATATGCCGCCAGCGGGGATAAAGGTGCGCGGCCGACGGTCAACACCGGGACGATATTTCCAAGTTGCGGATCATGGTTCCGGTTGGGGTGGAACAGATATTGTAGACCCACTTGATATAATTGAAAAAATTGATCCCGATGTTGCATGGGTTGGACAAAGGTTATTGATGGTTTCAACGACCGGACAGGACTCGGCCTTTTTCGAATTAGATGAAGATCTCAAACCAATACAGCAAAGTATGCCAGAGGCTGTAAAGGTCGTAGTTGATAGAATTGGGGAGAACTGTGAGCCAGCTTTGTGTTCGGTGATGTTTATGGCTGGCGCAGGCGGAAGCCTTCGTGCAGGAGTAACCGTCAACCCAGTTCGGCTAACACGCTCAGTTAAAAATTCTTTGACCCAGGTTACATGTGGCGGCGCTCCAGTATTTGTTTGGCCCGGCGGTGGAATTACGTTGCTAGTGGATGTAAATGAGATGCCCGAAAGATCTTTCGGTTATGTGCCAACTCCGGCACTAGTCGCGCCAATTGAGTTTACGATATCTGCGGATGAATATGAGAAGCTCGGTGGCTATATCGATCGTGCGCAATCGCTTGAAGACATCCTCAAAAATGAAGAAATTCGATCGGTCCCCTGGAACGAAAATCACCCGTGGCCTCTAAACGTTGGCAAAGTTATCGAAGACGTAAAAGAAAATTGAATGTTTGCCCCCCCTCAGATGGCATTTTTGCCGGATGGTAGAAGGCTGCATCTTAACCATGGCCCTATTGATCTAATTGTGCAGGCTGTCGGGGATCCAGACGAGGTCCAGCTGTCCTATAATCAGGCGAGAGACTGTTTTCCAAAAATTTTACCGACATTGGTTAGTGAACTATCCAACCTCAGAAAGCCGTTTGACGAAACCTGGAAACCTGAAGGGTCTGTTGCTCAGCGAATGCACAAGGCATGTTCTAGTTATTGTTCGGAATTTGTGACGCCTATGGCGGCTGTGGCCGGTGCCGTAGCTGATGAGGTCTTGCAAAAGATTGTTTTGGGAGGGTGCCTTGAGAAGGCCTACATTAATAACGGGGGTGATATTGCATTCCATTTAACTCAAGGACAAAGCTTTACGGCAGGCTTGGTTGCGGATTATCACGTGCCACATATCAATGGTGAATGTTTACTTACTTATGAGATGCCTCCCAGGGGTTTAGCCACAAGTGGATGGAAAGGACGCAGCTTTTCTTTGGGAATTGCGGACTCGGTAACGGTTCTCGCTGGTAATGCTGCCTCTGCAGATATTGCGGCTACATTGATTGCTAATGCAGTTAATACCGATCATCCTGCTGTGGAACGTAAACCTGCGTTAACTCAAGACCCTGATAGCGATTTAAATGACTGTCTGGTTACTACAAGGGTTGGAAAGCTAAACCAGGAGGCAATTGATGACGCATTAAATGCTGGTGAGAAGTTCGCGCTAAAGATTAAGCAGTCTGGACACATCATTGCCGCGGTGCTGGTATTACAAGATAACTTTCGGGTGGTTGGTGTGGTGCCCAATGGATTTATCACGCACAAGAAGTAAAAGGTGAACTATGGATGACTCAAGAAATATATCAAGTATACAGACGACACCGGAGGGAAATTTTGGTGACCTTGTTAAGGTTCGAAAATTTGTAATCCATATCGAGGAAATACTTCATGAGTTTGGGCCTCCGGCTGAACCACCGCAGCTAAAAGGCTATATTGCTGCAGTTGCGGCTAATCCTTACGCGGGAAGTTATGTAGAAGACTTAATGCCGCTGATGGAGGCGCTAAAACCTCTTGGTTTAGCAATGGCGCGACGTTTAATCGATGCACTCGGTGGAGCAAATAAAATTGTCGCTTATGGCAAGTCAGCGATTGTGGGCGAAAATGGCGAATTGGAGCATGCAGCATTATGGCATGAGCCAGGAGGGTACGGCATGAGACAACTTATAACCCCCTCCAAAGCTATCGTGCCATCAACTAAGAAAGTTGCTGGACCTGGTCGCCCAGTTGATGTGCCGCTGGCCCACGTGAATGCAGCCTATGTCAGAAGCCATTTTGACTGTATTGAGTGTGAAATTCCCGATGCGCCACGGGCAGATGAAATTGTCTGGATACAGTCTATGGCGACCGGCGCACGGATTTATGACCGTGCCGGTGGGTTAAAAGATTCCGATGTGCAAGGAGAGGATGGATTAAAATGAAGGCGAAGATTCGAAAAACTCAAGTAATTGTTGAAACAACACATAGCGATATAGGTAGACCGGTTGACCCTATGACCCGTAAGGCATCAGCACTCGCGGTAATTGAAAATACATTTGCAGGAAGATACGAAGAAGATCTTTCAGATCTAATGGAAATTGGTGAAGAACTTGGCGGTTATCTTGGAAAAATGTGTGTTGATGCGCTTGGTATAAAACCAGAGGAGGCAGAAGGTTATGGTAAAGCTGCCATCGTTGGAGAAAACGGAGAGTGGGAGCATGCAGCAGCAATTTTGCATCCCAAGTTAGGCGCACCACTTCGCAAGGAGGTAGAGAAGGGCGCCGCTTTGGTCCCATCTGTTAAAAAGCTCGGTGGGCAGGGAACGAGGATTGATGTCCCGTTAGGACATAAAGATGCCGCTTATGTGCGCAGTCACTTTGACGGTATGGAGGTCGGTATGGCCGATGCCCCTCGTTCTAACGAGATTTTAGTAGCGGTTTCTGTTACCGACTCTGGACGGCCCTTTCCCCGTGTTGGTGGTTTGACTAATGATGAGGCGGTTGGTGAGGATGGACTTCGGTAATATTTTGATCGGCAAAAGATAAAATATTTATCAGGTTTGCGGCCGTTCGGAGAAGGGTGTTTTACTTAAAGGGCCTATTCCTCTTTCGCCTTGTAGGTTTCCCATTCGTCTTTGACGCGATCCCAGTGTTTCGAAGCGCTATGTTCGCCAACTTGTCCAGGTCGAAATTCTTCTCCCTTTGGACCAGGCATCGTGAATACCTCGGTTACATGCGTGTAATCCATATATCCCATTCGAGCTAGAGGCTGTATTTTGACCCAATCCACTTTGCCATCCGTTAGAGCCGCGTCGTTAATGTGAATACCAACAACTTCACCAATGACGACGTGGAGGACACCTTTAGCAGAATATGAAGGAAGAGTGATCGTAGAATGAAACTTGCACTCTAAATTGACCGGGCTCTCTGCCACACGCGGGCATTTTATTATTTTGCAAGGAGCCGGGGTTAGGCCGCACATTTCCAACTCGTCAACATCGGGGGGTACGTGCTTAGATGAGAGGTTCACCTCATTACGCAGCTCGTAGGTCGCCATATTATATACAAATTCTCCTGTATCTTCTGCGTTCACAACCGAATCTTTGCGTCTCGGTTCGGCTTCCATACCGTCTATTGCTCCCGATCCTGAAAAAAATACAAATGGCGGGTCATAGGCGAGTTGATTAGAAATCGAAAATGGCGCCAAATTTATGATACCTTTATAGCTAAGCGTAGTGATCCAACCAATCGGCCGCGGCACCACGCAGGCTTTAAAAGGGTTGTAGGGTAGGCCGTGATCATCATTTTTGGGTTCGAAGAACATTTTTTAGCACCTAAAGTAAAAAATTCACATCATAGCTAAACAGAGCATGTCAACGCCGGCGGAAGGCGAGAAGGACAGGTTAATAATAAATTAAATATTATTTTGTATCGCTTGCCACACCCTATGCGGAGTCGCCGGGGCATCCATCTCGGTAATACCTCTGTCTTCTAAGGCGTGATAAATTGCATTCATTACGGCTGGCATGGAGCCACCATTTCCGGCCTCCCCGCAGCCTTTGACGCCAAGCGGATTAGTAGTGCAGGGCACGTTCCGGGTGGAGAAGTCAATGCTACAAATATCGTCTGCCCGCGGCATGCAATAATCCATATAAGAGCCCGTTAAAAGTTGGCCGTCATCATCGTAAATAGTGCGCTCTACTAATATTTGGCCAACACCCTGTAGGACCCCACCTTGCACTTGGCCTTCGACGACTAGAGGATTAATGACGAGACCAAAATCGTCTACGACAACGTACTTTACGACTTCAACGACGCCGGTTTCTGGTTCAATTTCAACCTCACAGACGTGACAACCATTTGGAAAACTTGACGGACTTTGGTCATGCACTGCCTTGGTGTTGAGATCATTTGGTATGTGGGCCGGTAGGTCTCTTGAATCACGAAGCCACTTGGCAAGTGCTATAACGTCGATGGTCTTGTCGGTACCAGCCACTGTAAAATTGCCTTCAGAAAATTCGATGTCCTCGACTGCAGCCTCTAGGACATGGCCGGCGGCGGCTTTACCTTTTTCAATTATTTCGCCGGCACAATCGGCGATTGCGTTTCCAGCACCAACCAGCGTTTTTGAACCACCGGACCCAGAGGCGCCGGGGCTCATCTCATCCGAGTCGTTTTGAATGACTTCAATGGATTCATAAGGAATACCGAGACGTTCATGGAGAATTTGTGCGAATGGGGTCCGATGACTGGTACCCATATCCTTTGCGCCGGTAACCAACGCGACCGTTCCATCATTGCGGAAACGAATATCTGCGAGCTCTCCAGCGGCACCTGTATTTTCAAGATAGTTGGTAATGCTGGCGCCGCGTAATTTACCGCGGGCAGCGGAGCTAGCCTTCCGGGCCTCAAAGCCAGTCCAGTCGGCCCTATCCAGGGTGGCGTCCATAATTGCCTCAAATTCTCCACTATCATAAGTCTGCCCATTTGGGGCTTTGTAGGGCAGGGCTTCAGGAGAAATCAGATTGCGGCGACGCAGTTCAACTCTGTCGATACCCATTTCACGCGCCGCCTTATCAACAAGTTGCTCCATGATATATTTGGATTCAGGTCTCCCTGCACCCCGATATGGTCCTGTGGGGACTGTATTTGTAAATACGGCTTTCGTTTCATAGGAAAAGGCGGGCGTTTTATAAACACTAATTATATTCCGACAAATGACATTGGTCATCGGTGCCGGCCCCATAGCCGTCAAATAAGCACCACAATTACCTACGCCAGTAACTTTCAAACCCAAAAAATCTCCGTCCGCACTTAATGCCAGCTCGGCGTTGATTATGCTGTCGCGGCCTTGGTGATCTGAAACAAAGCTCTCCGACCGGTCGGCCGTCCATTTGACTGGAAGACCAAGTTTACGAGCGGCGTATAAGATGGAAATAGGCTCAACAAAGGCGGCGCCTTTCATACCAAACGAGCCGCCGACGTCGTTAGAGAGAACTCGAAATTGTTCGGGCTTAACTTTAAAAATTGCATTAGATAGGGCGCCACGAACTCCCATTACCCCCTGCGTCGGCATATGAACGGTGAATTTTTCAAATTTACTATCGTACTCGCCAATTACCGAGCGAGGTTCCATAGCATTTACCACGACACGGGTATTATCGATCCGCATTTTAGTGATATGCGAAGCGTTAGAGAATGCGTCTTCTATGGCTCCTTCGTCACCAACAAAAAAATCTAAGCATACATTTCTCGGCGCCTCAGTGTGTAAAAGTGGTGCTCCATCTTTTACGGCTTCTTCGGCATCGGTTACTACCGGCAACGGCGAGATGTCGACAACTACTGCGTCTGACGCTTCCTGTGCCTGTGCAACAGTTTTGCCAATAACAACAGCAATCGGTTCTCCGACATGGCGGACCCGGTCAAATGCCAAGCCAGAGCGCGGCGGAACAACGTATGGGGTGCCATCTCGGTTTTTGAGCGGAAGCCCACTCGGAATATTACCAATATCGTCAGCACGGAGATCTGAACCGGTGTAAATTGCTATGATCCCCGGCATTTCCGAAGCTACGCCAGTATCGATGGATTTAATTTTGCCATGTGCCACATTGCTGCGCACGAACCGGGCATAGACCTGGCCATCAATATTTGTGTCGTCGGTGTAGTTACCGCCGCCGGTAAGGTGTCTGGGGTCCTCGGTTCGTGTAACGGGTTGCCCAATGCCAAAATTAAGAGGCATTTCTGTTGTATCTGGCGCCATAATTTCAGATGACCTCCGGTATGTTGACTGCGGGTGGAGTATTTCGGCTGCGGTTACAGGCAATCTCTCCATCAATGATCACCATACCAATGCCAGGGATGTCGCCAAGGCCAATGGCTTCGAGTACATTCTTTCCCGCTGAATGTTGCGGCGCGTCAAGGAAAACCAAATCAGCGGCCCGGCCTACCTCAATTAATCCGCAATCGAGTTCGCGGACTCTCGCGGTATTGCCCGTTGCGAAGCAAAGCACAGTCTCGGGGGCGACATCGCCGAGGGAAGACATCATTGCAACCATACGGATTATGCCCAGTGGTTGGACACCGGAGCCAGCGGGGCCATCCGTGCCCAAAATTACCCGGTTTTCCTCCCCGAGCTCAAAGGCTGTTCGCATTGCATAAAGCGCGGCTTTTTCATTACCATTATGAACAATTTCTATTCCGGCACTGCAGTCTTCGCAGAGACAACGGATTTGGTCTAGAGGCAGCGCCGTATGACCGCCATTTATATGACCTATGATGTCGGCCCCCGCTTCGAGAACGACGTCCTTATCAATTAATCCTGAGCCGGGGATGGAAGGGCCGCCTGTGTGAATGGTGCTCTGGATGCCGTATTTTCGAGCCCAGTCAACCATTGTTTTCGCTTCGTCGCCGGCCTTAACACCGCCAAGGCCAATTTCCCCAAGCAGAGTAACACCTGCTTCCGCCATAAATTTGAAATCTTCTTCCACCATGTCTTTTTCAAGGATTGGTGCGCCGGCATGCATCTTTACTTTGCCCGGGTAGGCGCTGAAGGAACGCTGCGCGGCGATAGCAAGAGCTACGACACCCTTTGGGTCGCGTGGCCGGCCCGGAAAATGTGCTTCCCCTGCGGAAATCATTGTCGTGACGCCGCCATGCATTGAACTATCTATCCAGTTCACTTGAGTTTGGCGCGGGGTCCAATCTCCAGCGACTGGATGGACGTGACTATCGATTAGGCCAGGCGAGAGGGCTGACCCTTTGGCGTCTACCGTCGTATCGGCCCTATCGGTATCTAGGTCTTTCTCTTTCCCAAATGCTACGATTTTTCCGTCTTCAACGACAACCGTGTTTGCGTCTAGGATTGGCTCCTCCAACGCGCCAGAAAACATCGTTCCGATATTTTTGATTACCAGCTTGTTTGTCATTACCTGCTCCCCGGCACCCGAATTTTGTACCGTTACCTATACTGACGTGAGGCTGTCCAGTAAAGCCGCCCAGATGTAAATTATAGGGAGTTAATTTGGGCAAACCCGCCTATTCTGCCGCGGAACGGATATTGTCTACGGGACTTGTGTTAAATGCTTTAAGGACTTGCTCCGTCATCTGTACATCACCAAAGTTGAGATAGAGAGCGTTTAGCGTTGCCTCATGGCCCGCAATGGTCCCTGCAGCGCACGCATCTTCTACGACAAGTGTATGATAATTCATCATCATTGCATCGCGGGCGCTAGATTCAAAACAGACATTGGAAGCAACGCCACAGAAGATTAGAGTGTCAATGACATGTTCACCAAGGATAATCACAATAATTGATGCGCCGGGAATAAAGGCGGAATAACGGATTTTATTAATCTTGGGATCTTCCTTGCGGACGTCTAACCCTTTCCAAAGCTTGAAACCCTCTCCGTCTTTAGCGAGTTCTTTTTTTCGGGTTGCGATACGCTCAGGCGTCATCCGCTGATAATGGGCACTCCAACCTTTGAAGGCTTCTGGATTGGTGACATTGCGGACCCAGATGACCTTTCCGCCGAACTGTCGCATCGCCATAGCTAGCTTATTAATATTCGGGACAATTCCTTCCGCATATTCGCTGTACGAAAGTTGGTCTTTTGCAATATAAAAATTTTGCATGTCGATTACGATCAATGCTGTCGATTTTGGATCGAACTTTGTAAGGCTATGGGGCTGGCCATCGCGCTTGGTAACTTTTTCGATATTCTCCGATAATAAGCATGAAGGAACACGAGACATTTTAACCTCTGTTTTTTGTTTTCATTTGCTTTGCCTTCGAGAATTCTTAGAGCTTGAGCGAACTAACAATTAACTAAAGCACTAATTATTATCGACACTTATTACTCGGCAGCAGCTGCCGCAACGTTCTGATCCAAAAGTGCTATGACTTCATCGGTTGATTGCACATCACCAAATTGAAGGTAGAACTGGTTAATGGATTTATTGTGAAGATCATCATCCGGTGCGGCGCATCCATCTGAGATCATCATTGTCCTATAGTTTAACATCATCCCGTCACGCGCGGTGGATTCACAGCAAGTGCAGGTTGAGACGCCAGTAATCAAAAGGGTATCTATATTTCTTTCTTGCAGGACGGCTTCGAGTTTGGATGGAGAGGGTACAAATGCGGAATAACGTGTCTTCGGTACAACTTCGTCTTCGTCCAGGACATTTAGTTCTGGCCAAAGATCAAACCCGCTACCGCCGGGCTCCATGCCAGTAACCCGCTTTTCTCCATTCTCGGGTGTCATCCTGTCATAATATGCCGACCAAAATTGTATTGATTCTGGGCCAGAGTGGGTTTGGATCCAGATTACTTTGCCACCAGCACGACGAGTAGCTTCAGCAAGTCTGTTTACATTGGGAACAATATCTCTTGCGATTGGGCACTCCGAGGGCTGTCCTTCGCCCATGAAGTATAATTGCATATCGACAACTACTAGCGCCGTCGCTGGACCGTTTAGAGATTCTACTGAGTGCTCTTTACCGCCGCGCCGAACCATAGTCGCGATGTGTTCGGGCTTTATGTAGGCATTATGCATGTCGGTATCCTAAAGGTTGATATGCGTTCCCAAAACTTAGGCTCTATATTAATGCGTATTTGTGCGGTGGGTATTCCTTTTTTTACACGCTGCCCCCGCCACTCGCACTAATAACGTCACCCGTTACGTACCGCGCCTGATCAGAGATAAGAAAACGTGCTACATCTGCTATATCATCTGGTTCGCCGATCCGATCGAGCATTGACTTATTCGCAGCATTTTCCCTTGCCGCATTGGTGTACTCAGCAATCATTGGTGTCTCGGTTGCCCCGGGTGCTACTGTATTCACCCGAATATTATATGGCCCGAGTGAGCGGGCGAGAGAACGGTTGAGGCCATAAATAGCTGCCTTTGATGTGACATATGCTGGACCTCCTCGGCCGCTTCCACCACCAACACCACTAGCCTGCACCGAGCCAGACGAGGTAAGGACAATAGCCCCGCCGCCATTTTCTTTCATCCATTCTCCGGCCGCTTTAGCGACGTTAAAGGACCCAACGACATTGCCCTCGAGCACCCTGTTGAATTCATTATTGGAAACATCCTCCCAATTTAGCGTGGAATGAATTGCTGCAAAATGACACACCGCATCGAGCCGTCCAAACTTATCCACAGTCTGTTTGACTGCATCGCGGCATGCTTCCAATGAAGAGACATCAACTTCAAGTGCAATATAATTATCTTCATGAGAGGCCTTGAGGACTGTTTCATGAACGGGCTTTACGTCTAGAGCCGTTACCTTGTTGCCATCTTCAAGCAAACCGCGCGCGCAGGCGGCGCCAATTCCGCCTCCGGTCCCCGTAACCAAAACAATTTTCTCTTCCATTCTTCACTTCTCCCTATTCAAATTGTTTATAATCGATTGCCCCTACGTTATCTTAAAAGGGGTTGTGATGCTAATGTGGTTTGAACATGTTGGTTAACAGTTTTTAGGTTTTTCAAATTACAATTGTCTTAAATTTAATAATGGAATTTGGATAAGAAAACCCGCTGTTCAGCCTTGACAGTGACGCTCCGATGATATCCCATCCCCCGCAACTGGGACATTTAATGAGCCTAGCAATAGAGTTTGTCTTTAATCGGACCGGCTGGCATAAATGGTGGGAGCTTCAAGAATACTGATTTTTCTTGTTTTTTCTATGTGTCATAACCTCGATAGGGTGCTCTGTTCGCGAGGCTTTTTGTAGGAGTGTTTCTAAAAAGTTATGTGGTAAGGCGTTAATTATGCGCTTCGCATAGTGATTTATTAGGATTTGGTGCAGAATTTTTATAGGCGAGAATTATGGACGATATTTCCCTACTTAATGAAGCCGGACAGGCTTTAACCATTTTGTTTACGTTTGAAAGGCTGGGTTTCCTATTCCTCGGCGTGATCATCGGGCTAATTGTGGGTGTTATCCCCGGTTTAGGCGGGTTGGTGGGTTTATCCCTGCTTCTGCCTTTTACATTTGATATGAATGCCTATACTGCGCTCGCATTCTTGATGGGTTTGCAGGCCGTTACCGTTACGTCAGATACTATACCGGCCGTTATGTTCGGGGTGCCAGGCACGGTTGGTTCTGCAGCAACCATCCTTGATGGCTACCCGATGTCTCGCAAAGGTCAGGCGGGGCGCGCATATGGAGCAGCCTTTACCGCATCGGTTATTGGTGGACTTTGGGGCGCCTTGCTTCTTGGTGTCAGTATTCCAATTCTTCGGCCAGTGATGCTTCATATCGGGTCGCCAGAATTACTGTCTTTCTGTATATTTGGTCTTTCGTTAGCTTCCGTACTAAGTGGTGGCTCACTGCTTAAGGGCCTAGCCGGTGCCTGTATTGGTATTTTAGTTTCTACTGCAGGGGACGACCCTCAAACAGGCACCCTGCGTTGGACCTTTGACTCGCTGTATTTGTGGGATGGGTTGCCTGTCGTGCCACTCGCTTTGGGATTGTTTGCTATTCCAGAACTCGCCGATCTTGCTATCCAACAAAAATCGATTGCAGCTGATGGCAGAGATACTAAAATTCGTGACAGTCAACTTGTGGGCGTTAAGGACGTCTTCCAAAATATGTGGTTGGTTGTCAGGTGCGGTACGATTGGCGCAGGCCTTGGTGCTGTTCCGGGTATCGGCGCCTCCGTCGTTGACTGGATAGCTTACGGACACGCGGCCCGAACTGAGAAGGGAGCAGGGGAAAGTTTTGGTAAAGGCGATGTCCGTGGCGTTATTGCATCAGAAAGTTCGAATAATGCTAAAGAGGGCGGTGCCTTGGTACCGACAATTGCCTTTGGTGTTCCGGGTTCCGCATCTATGGCACTCATCCTCGGCGCATTTTTAATTCATGGCTTGGTACCAGGCCCTGACATGGTGACCAAAAACCTCGATGTAACCTACACGATGGTGTGGTCGGTTGCTGTCGCCAACCTCCTTGGTGCCGGTATCTGTTTCACCTTTGCGCAGCAGCTTGCAAAGCTCGCATTAATTCGCCCGGGTATTTTGGTGCCAATCGTCCTAGCTGTGGTATTTGTCGGAGCCTTCCAGGGCTCGCGTCAGTGGGGTGATATTTGGGCTTTGCTTGGGTTTGGCCTACTTGGTTTTATCATGAAACGCCTCCGTTGGCCGCGTCCACCACTAGTCTTGGGTTTCGTGCTCGGTGGCTTGGTTGAACGTTACATGTTTATTTCTGTCGAGCGATATGGCGCCCAGTGGACTTACGACATCACAGAATTCCCAGTTGTCGTATTCATGTTCATCCTGACCTTTTGGGGAATTATGAGCCCATACATTCGTGACGCACGTCAAAAGCGGAAAGATGTCGCTGCCGGCGTAACGACAGAACAAAAATCATCTTTCGCATACAATAAGCGTGGCTTGGACCTCGATTTTGCTTTCGGCTGTGGTATCTTTTTGTTGTTCGTAATTGAACTGTCAATTGCCTCGACCTGGGAATTTGGCGCTCGCCTTGTGCCCCAGGTGATTGGGTATATGGCGCTGATCATTCTGGCCTTCTTCCTATTTGCCAAGCTGTTTTATCAGGCTGGGGCTAAGATGGTAACGACCAAGCGCGCCGATGGAACGGAAGTGACGCAGGAAGAGGCGGAGACCGACGTACACTTTGATATCGTTGTGGACTTCGGTGACCTCAGTAAAGAAACGATTACGCGAAGGGCCTTGGCTTACTTTGGCTGGTGTGGCTTTTTCTTCCTTTGCGCATCTCTTGTAGGGTTGATGGTGTCTATGTTCATCTTCCTCGTCGGGTATATGAGGTTCTGGGGCAGGGCAAGCTGGGCCTTAACCATGGGCATTAGTTGTTCACTGTGGATTTTCTGTTATGGTTTATTCCATCACATACTGATCATTCCATGGCCCCAAACAGTGCTTGGAAATTTCTTCCCAGTACTACGAACGATTAATTGGGCTAACCTCTTTTGATTTTAGCCTAGTCAAAAAAAAACGCCGGTCTTTGACGAGATCGGCGTTTTTTTTGTCAGCTGTTTGTAGCAGGCGTTTTCGAGGCGTCTTCAATCGATTACTATAAATTTAGTGAATTGAAATGGGAAAGTTAAGAGATGGTGTCGAATAGCGAAAAATCTGAGCATCAATTCGACGAAGAGTTCGATGTCGTTGTCGTGGGATTTGGGTTCGCCGGCGGCGTGTCAGCCATAGAGGCACATGACGCGGGCGCTAAGGTTCTTCTTATAGAGAAAATGCCCGATCCGGGCGGCATTTCGATCTGTTCGCATGGAGCTATTTGTTCTACTAAAAACCCCGATGGTGCCTTTACATATCTCAAACATACTAATGCCGGTCGAACCCCGGATCCTGTGTTGAGGGCATTGGCAGATGGAATGCAGGATAATGAGCCTTATGCCCGTAAACTTACAGAGCTGACTGGCGCTGAGTTCATGATCCGCGAGCGCGGCGGTAATTACCCCTTCCCCGGTGAGGATGCGTTTTACTATACCCAAATTACCGCTATTCCAAATATTGATGCTGGAACGGTCTACCCGCAAGTCAAAGGGCGACCTGGCGGTCCTCTAGTCTTTTATGTTTTGCAGAAAAACGTTGAGGAACGAGGTATTGAGGTGCGCTGCAGTACACCTGCTAAAAAACTGATATCTAATGTCGACCGTGAAGTAATTGGTATAGTTGTGGACACAGCCAACGGTGAACGCCGTATTCGTGCGAAGAAAGGCGTCATCCTCGCCAGTGGTGGATTTGAGGCCAATGTTGAAATGCAAAAGCAATATTGGCAAATCATGCCCGTGACAACAGCTGCCAATGGCGGCAATACTGGTGATGGTATTCGGATGGCGCAGGCACTGGGCGCCGATCTGTGGCATATGTGGCATTTTCACGGTTCCTACGGTTTTCTTCATCCCGATAAGGAGGAATTTCCATATGGAATTCGTGTAAAACGCTTCCCCGACTGGATTCCAGGCCTTGAACAGCGTGCGGTCGTTCAGGCGCCCTGGATAATTGTCGATCAATCGGGTGGCCGATATATGAATGAATTCCCGCCATATGTCCAAGATACTGGTTGGCGACCCATGGAACATTACGACCCAGTCACCCAGAGCTTTCCGCGAATTCCATCTTTACTTATTTATGATGAGCTGGGACGTCGGCGCTTCCCGATGGGCAACCCCGCCTACAATGAACGCGATATGACCTACGTTTGGAGCCAAGATAATAGCAAGGAAATAGAGGAAGGTATTATTAAGAAGGCCGATACAGTCGGTGAGTTGGCAGAGATGTTCGGTCTTGATGGAGGAAAGGTCGAGGCTACCATGGCTCGTTGGAATGAGATGTGTGTTACTAAGACCGATACCGAGTTTGGGCGTCCCGCCGGTACCATGATGAAAATTCAACGACCGCCCTTTTATGGCGGGCAGGTATGGCCTGTCCTCTCAAATACTCAGGGTGGGCCTGTTCATGATGCCAAGCAGCGGATAATGAACGTTAACGGTGAAGCTATTCCGAGGCTCTATGCTGCGGGAGAAATGGGAAGTTCGTTAGGCCTCCTTTACCT
>CAYZDH010000034.1:14062-14552 GCA_964477025.1 uncultured Rhodospirillaceae bacterium
AGTAAGTATGGCGAACGATCCAAAATCGTTTGATGGAAAAGGGTACCCGGATTTTCAAGATCACCTCAAATCCCTTGATAAGGCAGGCCTCCTCCAGAACATAGATAAACCCGTTAATAAAGACACCGAGATGCATCCGCTTGTGCGATGGCAGTTTCGTGGCGGAATTCCGGAGACTGATCGTAAAGCTTTTGTGTTCAACAATATTACTTGCTCCCGTGGTCAGAATTACGGCTTACCAGTCGCAGTTGGCGCTCTTTCAGCAAATCGCGCAATTTACAGTATTGGTATAGGTGCGCCAGTTGAAGATATTGGTAAGGTGTGGAGTAACGCAATTGCTAACCCAATCCCTCCGCGCGAGGTAACCGACGCTGTCTGTCAAGAGGTTGTCGTCGACTCTGACCTTGAGGGTGATGGAAAGGGCCTTGATAGTCTGCCTATCCCAATTTCAACCCCTGGTTTTGATAGAGCGCCTTATTTTACGGCGACC
>CAYZDH010000034.1:14562-18175 GCA_964477025.1 uncultured Rhodospirillaceae bacterium
TAGGCGATTCACAGAAACAGGCGTCCAATATATGGGCACTTACCGCGCGTGTCTAAATTGTGCGACACGATTGGCGGTGAGAATGTCGGTACGCTCAGGTGGAGCTGAAGGTCATCAGCACTGGCTTCAATACAAGAAACGCGGTGAAAAGATGCCAATGGCAATTATTCTTGGCGGCCCGCCAAGTGTTTGCTACTGCGCTCCGCAAAAGCTTCAGCTTGGGGTTGATGAAGTCGCAGTTGCGGGTGGCCTGGTTGGTGCTCCGATTAACATGGTCAAGGCTAAGACGGTGGATTTGATGGTGCCCGCCGATGCGGAAATTGTGGTAGAGGGTTATATAGACCCTGAGTTTCTCGAACCGGAGGCGCCGTTTGGTGAAAGTCATGGGCATATTGCCCTTGAGGATTATAATAACTTTATGGAAATTACAGCGATCACCCACCGGAAAAACGCGGTGATTGCCAGTATTATCTCTCAGGTTACACCCTCTGAATCCAGCGTAATCAAGCGCGTCGCGTGGGAGCCCGTGTGGTACAACCATTTAACCGATAATCTGGGTATCAAGGGTGTGAAGCGGGTCTCGATGCATGAGCCCCTCACTAATATTCGTCGGGTATTATTTATCGTGTTTGAACGGAATGTGCCTACCACAGAAATTTGGCGGGCATTATACGGAGCCTCAGTACTGAACTCAGCCGTGGGCAAATATATATTCGCTGTAAATGAAGATATTGATCCAGATGAGGGTGATGCGGTGTTCTGGGCACTGGCTTATCGAGCCAACCCAGCGCTTGATGTTGCTATATTGCCCCATCGTGACAAAGGGCACGGCCCAAAAAGCGATACCCGAATGGGAAGGGAAGAGGCGACGATGTTGATAGACGCGACGCTTAAATCTGATATGCCGCCAATAGCATTGCCAAAGAAAGAATACATGGAAGATGCCTAAGAACTATGGGAAAAGCTAGGGTTGCCGGCGCTCAAGCCCGAAAATCCCTGGCATGGTTATTCGCTCGGGGATTGGAATGACCAGTGGGATGACATGGCTAAGCGTGCAGCCGATGGTGACTATCTCGAGAACGGCCGACGGAGCGCGCAGATGAGACGAAACGATGTTTTCCCCAACACCTCTATTCGCGATGTGCCAGGAAATCCGTTCGATAAAAAATAATGTCTATCCGTCGTGATGATTGGATAGAAGCTGCCTGGAATATTTTAGGTGATTCCGGTGTCGAGGGGATTAGGATTGAGCAACTTGCCCTAAAATTGGGTGTCACCAAGGGGAGTTTCTACTGGCATTTTAAAAATCGTCAGGGCTTGGTCGACGCGATGATTGAGCGTTGGCTTGGAATGAGAGAGGAAGAACGACCAGGCTCTGTATCGGCCGAGGAAAGCCCCAGCGATCGTATGTGGAATGTCATTGAGCGTGGTATTACGCGCGGTACACGGGGCCAGGCGGCTGCATTGCGACTTTGGGCTCAGCGTCATCCTGAAGTAGAAAAAAGAATTGCTCTTGCTGATGACTTCAGGCGGCAGTTTTTTATCGATCAGTTGAAGGCGTTAGGGCACAACAATAAAACGGCAGAAATTCGTGCCGAGGTATATATATCGGTGATTACCGCAGAGTTTCTGCATTCTGGTAGCCGAGAAGAAGACGAACGATTAAAAATAGCACGCAGTAAACACGATAAGTTGATCGGCTAGGACCTGGTGATTTGAATGGTTAAATTTTAGGTAAAGTAGTTAGAGTTATTACCGGCTTAAAGTTTACTTAAGGATGGAGACTGACATGCCATTAGACAGCGTTGATAAGGGGCAGAAACCTCACGAAACTAATGATATGCGGCAAACCCGTGAAAAGAATATAGCCAATGCACCACCAGCAGAGTTTTTTAAGCTTCGCGCTGAGTTAGTCAAGCAGGGGCGCACCAATCAGATAGTTGCCGATACTGGCAATCTCTGGGCAAATTTAAAGGTTTATGCCTCTGGCGGTGAGAATGGGTTGCATAATCATACGGACCAGGACCACTTCCATCTAGTTCTCAAAGGTAAGGCGTGTTTCCATGGGCCTCGCGGCGAAGAAAAAGTTGTCGGGCCATATGAAGGGGTAATGCTGCCGTCCGGTAGCTACTATCGTTTTGAGGCAGTCAGTGACGAGCCATTAATCCTCTTGCGTGTAGGGGCCAAGACTGATCCTACGGCAGAGCACCCGCGCTATAATGTTTATGGCGAATCGCTGGATAGTTCCTCTAAAGAGAACGGTAGGGTTGAGGTAATCCTCCACCAAGGGGAGTTTTGGGGAGCAGAAGAGTGAGACTACTATAATTTCTGCGATCTAATTGAAGACTTTAAGGAAGTTATTGGGGAGAGCCTTTTCTTAACCATACGGTACCGTATTGACTCTTGGGGGGCTCAAAAATATGTTTCGGTAAATTTGAGAACCTATTCAAACCCAATATTCTTGGGGCTAAAAGGAATAAAAAATGTCTAAACCTGTCCGTGAACAAACGGCCTCTGACCGCGGTTATGTCGACCTCCATGAACATATAATCGCGCTGCGTGAGGCTGGCTTACTTTTTGAAGTTGATCGTAAAATCAACAAGGATACTGAAATGCACCCTTTGGTGCGGTGGCAGTATCGCGGTGGGGTTGAAGAGGAAGATCGCAAGGCTTGGATGTTCTCAAACGTCACAGACTCAAAAGGACGAGATTACGATATTCCCGTTTTGGTTGGAGGGCTTGCCGCTAACAGTGCGGTTTACAAGCTTGGAATGGGCTGTGAGTTAGACCAGATAAAAGAGACATGGATTAAGGCTCTGAATAACCCGATTGACCCTAAGGAAGTTCCCTTTGATGAGGCGCCCTGTCATGACTTGGTCTATGAGGGTGACGATTTATTAAATGGCTTCGGCGTCGATCAGATACCGGTGCCGATTTCCTCGCCAGGGTGGGACAACGCCCCTTATTTTGCTGCCTCGCATTTTATTACAAAGGATCCAACTAACGATATCCAAAATATGGGCAATTACCGCGCAATGGTTAAAGCACCTAACCGGGTTGGCTTTAACCCCTCGATTGAGTTGCGTACCGGCGGCTATATGCATTGGGAAGAGTGGAAAAAACTCGGTAAGCCAATGCCTTGCGCCATTGTTATCGGCGCCCCGCCAATCGTGTCATTCACCGCAGTCCAGAAGGTGCCTGAGAAGTATGATGAGTTCCAAGTCTCCGGCGGTTTGTGCGGTAAGCCATTAAACGTCGTTAAGGCCAAGACAGTTGATATTATGGTGCCGGCAGAAGCAGAAATCGTGATCGAAGGCTACATTTCGACGGAGCTCCTGGAACCCGAGGCGCCATTTGGGGAGAGCCACGGCCATGTGAACCTTCAAGAATATAACGGCTTCATGGATGTGACGGCGGTGACCCGTCGCTAGGATGCCGTAATGGTATCCTGGGTCAGCCAGGTTACGCCGTCTGAAAGTTCGGCGATCAAACGCCCCGCCTATGAGGCAGCTCAAATCGAGCACCTCCGAGACCATTTGGGTATTAAGGGAATTAAACACGTCTGCACTCACGAGCCATTAACATCTCTGCACAAGCTGATCATCGCAGTCGT
>CAYZDH010000035.1:0-16704 GCA_964477025.1 uncultured Rhodospirillaceae bacterium
TTTGATTTCCTTTAAACTGAGCACGAAGGGGAAAAATATTTTTACCCTTCGGCGCCGGGTGAAATTTTGGAATAGCAACAAAATATTGAAAATTTGTTTCTTTTTTCCTGTCAGCGGGGCCGCGCTTTATATCAAAGGTTAGTTTAAGGCTAATATTCGCCTTTGTTCGTTTCTTGTTATATTTACACTCGCCTGTGAAATCGACAATCGTAATCGTCGCCAAAATATCCGTGATATCTTGGATCGGGGTAGGCCTCAAAAACGTAATACTGTTTGCACTCTTTAACAAGAATACTTTGGGACAGGGGGGAGGTAGACTTTTATTACCTCCAAATGAGCCGCAGGCAGATAGCATGGATAAAAGTGCCACGATCAAACAGTATCGACGCCAGGAGAACGCCGGCTTATTGATTTGGGTTCCAAAGAACAAAAGATTCACGGGTATGGGCCGTTTCTAAAGATCGTTATGTGTACCATCACATGTCGGCACACTTGCCGTTTTTTTACAGCCACAGAACCATACCGTCTGTTTTCTTTTAGCCACATACTGGGTTGGTGATATCCCTGTTCCTTTATGCGAACCGTCACAGAACGGCTGAGAATCGCTTTTCCCGCAGGCGCACCACCAATATTCGTTCCCTTCTTCCACATCAACTCCACAGGGTTCTTTTTGAGCAATTACAGGTTCTTTCATCTCTGTTCCTTTCAAATAACAAAGGCAGCATCGTTAGAAACAACGACTTTAGTGCTAGTTTTAATAAGCCAAACTCTAGCGGAGGTGTTGAGTTTTCTCAAGCAAAGCAACATATTACGTCTATCTTTAAGCGCAGGAGCGTGAGCGCAGAATGTCAAAACGAAAGCTAAAGGTCCAGCTTGCTGCCCCACGCGGTTTTTGCGCTGGTGTAGACAGGGCAATCGAGATTGTCGAGAGATCACTTGAAAAGTTTGGTGCTCCCGTCTATGTCCGCCACGAGATAGTCCATAACAAATATGTTGTCGATAAATTACGGGAAAAGGGTACCATCTTTGTTGAGGAGTTAGACGAGGTGCCAGACAATGCGCCTATAATATTCTCAGCACATGGCGTCCCTAAATCCGTTCCTTTAGATGCCGAGCGGAGAAATATGATCCAAATTGATGCCACCTGCCCGCTCGTAACCAAAGTCCATGTCGACGCCAAGCGTCACAACGACGACGGCAGAACCGTATTACTCATCGGACATGAGGGGCATCCCGAGGTTATCGGTACACTGGGGCAACTAAGAGAAGAAGAAATTGTTTTGATAGAGAATAAAAAGCAGGCGGAAACTATTAAAATCAATAATCCCGACAAACTTTCCTACGTGACCCAGACAACATTATCCGTAGACGATACCGAAGAAATTGTTACGGTCTTAAAGGAACGATTTCCAAATATCAAATCGCCGCCCATGGAAGATATTTGTTACGCAACCACTAACCGGCAAGCAGCGGTCAAAGCTCTAACATCAAATTGCGATGCTGTTATCGTTATCGGCGCACCGAATTCTTCGAACTCCAACCGTTTAGCAGAAGTTGCTAAAGCTGCTGGTTGTCCAAAATCGATTTTAATCGGAAGAGCCGATGAACTTGACATGGTTTGGCTTGAGGATATTAAGACTGTCGGCGTTACTGCCGGCGCATCCGCACCAGAGTTTTTAGTGCAGGAATTAATCTCAAGATTGAAAGAAACCTTTGACGTTGATTTACAAGAAATTTCTGTGGCCACCGAAAACATCCGATTCAGCTTGCCTAACGCTCTTTCGGCATAGCTTTAATATGTTTAAAAATTTAAATTAATCCAATGGCCGTTTACACCGAAGTTTCAGATGAGTCTTTAAAAGCGTTCGTCGCCCAGTATGACATTGGCAAAATTCAATCATGCAAAGGAATAGCAGAGGGTGTCGAAAATTCTAATTATCACCTGCAAACAACTCACGGCAGCTATATTCTGACACTTTATGAAAAGCGAGTTAACCCAGCGGATTTGCCTTTTTTTCTTGGTCTAATGGACTACCTCGCCAGAAAAGGTTTTCCGTGCCCAATCCCTATTCACGGTAGCGACGGGGAAGCTTTAAGAAATTTATCCGACAAGCCCGCCGCGCTTATTAGTTTCCTGTCAGGTTTGTGGCCAAAAGACATAACACCTAGTCATTGTTATGCCGTTGGAGCTGCGGCCGCAAAAATGCATATCGCGGCAGAAGGGTTTTCATTAAATCGCGAAAACAGACTCGGCAAGTCCGCTTGGAAAGAACTTTTTTGTGAAACTGAAAACCAAGCCGATCAAATTAAGGTTGGACTCGCTGATACAATCAAAGAGGAACTTGAATTTTTAGATAAAAATTGGCCGAAAAAATTACCTTCGGGTATCATTCATGCCGACCTGTTTCCCGATAATGTTTTCTTTCTTCAAAACAAATTGAGCGGGATTATAGACTTCTATTTTGCCTGTAACGAATCTTTCGCTTATGAGCTAGCAATCTGTTTAAATGCCTGGTGCTTTGAAACAGATGGACGCTTTAACACTACCAAGGCTTCTAATCTCGTCGAGGGATACAAATCCATACGGCCACTAAATATTAATGAAATCCACGCTCTACCTATTCTTGCCCGAGGCAGTTCCTTGCGGTTTTTACTTACACGACTATTCGATCTGCTAAACCAATCCGAAGGCGCATTGGTTAACCCCAAAGACCCACTGGAATATCTTAGAAAACTTCAATTTCATCAGAATATCAGTGGGGTTCAAGCGTACGGTCTTAGGAGCGGGTGATAAAGTGGTGACAGATGGTTCTGAGACAAAGGAGATACACCCTACTTTAGTTGAGATATTTACCGATGGTGCATGCAGCGGAAACCCAGGCCCCGGGGGGTGGGGTGCGGTTTTATGCTGGCGAAATGAAGAGCGCGAAATTTGGGGTAGCGAAAATCAAACCACGAACAACCGGATGGAATTAACTGCCGCGATTAAAGCCTTGGAAAGTTTAAAAAGACCGGTAAAGGCTGTGCTTTATACGGACAGCACCTATGTAAAGGAGGGTATTACTAACTGGTTACCTGCTTGGAAAGCCCGAAATTGGAAGACCGCCGCCAAGAAGCCAGTTAAGAATATTGATCTTTGGCAAGCGCTGGAAGAAGCTGTTGATAAACACGATATTAAATGGTGCTGGGTAAAAGGACACGCCGGTCACCCTGGAAATGAGCGTGCCGACGCACTGGCACGCCGCGGCGTCAGTGACATTCGGATTTCTGAATGACCATTCAACCATCGAACCTTAATAACGACAATCCGGAAGTAACCACTCTCCCAGCTGTTATCTTCGCTACTTTTTTCATCATAGGAATTATTACTGATCGGGCGCTGAACCATAGTCTATTTTTTGATGGATTCCGGCATCCTTTTGGATGGGTAATAATTATCATTGGCCTCGTTTTATATGGCTGGGCCAGCAAGCATTTTTTCATCGCCACGACCAATATAAGGGTGAGAAAACCAGCGGTCATAGTCGTCACAAAAGGCCCGTATAAATTTTCACGAAATCCGATGTATATCGCAGCCACAATCATCTACCTTGGCCTCTCAATTGCCTTTGGCAAATCGATAACTTTGATTTTCTTAATCCCATGCCTAGCTGTTCTTCACTACGGGGTAATCGTGCGAGAAGAAGAGTACCTTAAGACCAAATTCGGCGACAAATATTTAAAATATCAAAGTAAAGTTCGGCGCTGGATTTAGCTGTTATTCTTTTATAGAAAAATTAACGGTAACGTATCTATCTAATAATTGGAAAATGGTATTTCTTTTCTTTATTGAAGCGTAGCTGCCGCTTGAACCTAAATAACCAAAAGCTATTTTTCAGTCGTTACCTGGCCTGTTTGCGCAAGTTCTAGCGCTTCTATAACTGATTTTTTGCTCAGCAACTCCGGTAATATAATACCATCAAGCGCTTTAGGACCAAAAGCCACATTGAAAGGAATGCCATAACGCATGAAGCCCTGTAAAAAGGCTGCAATAATTGGATTAGGGCTAGTCCAATCTGCACGCATCTGAACAATATTCTTTTGTTTTAGCCAAACACGTATTTCATCAGTATCAAGTACCAACGCCCTATTCACCTTGCATGTTATGCACCAGTCCGCGGTTACATCCACAAAAACAGTTTTTCCATTAGCCACATAACCGCCAATTACCGCCGGGTTAAACTTTTGCCATTGTTGTGAAACAATAGATTTTACATTGGTATTAACCTCAGCAAATTTGAGGGGAACGAAAATAGCTACCAATGTGATCATAACCAGACTTATTAACACCGCATTCTGAAATAATTTCGGAATGCGGTAATAAAATATAATGAGAGTAGCAAGTAAGAGAAGAGACCCCGTGTTGATCAAGGCCGCTAGGCGCCCAATTTGGGTATCGAGTACGGTAACAAGCCAAATAGCGGTTGCAGTCAACGCCAGGGCGAGAATTCTGCGTAATGTAATCATCCACTTCCCTGGTTTTGGAACCAAGTTAGCCAATGCCGGAAATAGTGCGACCAAAATATATGGTAGTGCTAAACCCAGTCCAAGTGCCGTAAAAATTAAATAGATTTCAAAAACCCCATGGGCCAACGCAAATCCAACTGCAGTCCCAAGAAATGGCGCGGAACAGGGCGTTGCCAGTAATGCTGCAAACGCTCCCGTGGCAAAATGTCCAGCCATAGTCTGCCGACGTCCAGCTGATGCTGCGCGATCCGCGAGGAAGGACGGCAAACGAATTTCAAAAAGGCCCCAGACGTTAGCAGCGAATAGGACTACGACGACTGACATAGCCGTCAAAAATGCCGGTTGCTGAAACTGAATACCCCAACCTACTGTTTGCCCAAAGGATTTTAAAATTACCGCCGCAGATCCCAATATTAGGAATGAGACTAAAGTCCCGATAGCAGAGGCGAGAAATGCTCCGCGTACCACTCTCGAACTTGCGCCACTATACCCTATGACGGACAACAATTTTAATGAAAGCACTGGGAGTACGCAGGGCATAAGATTGAGGATCAACCCGCCAAGTAACGCCAAAGCGACGATACCGATTAACTTTTTGAGAGATGTAGTCGAGTGGCTTGTAGTCAAAATGGCCGATTTTGGTTTAACCGTATATTCAATACCCCTTATAGTGCCACCTAACAATGTAAGTGTAATATTCTTCCCAACCAAATCGATTGGGTTGCCAGTCCTAGATGACCTTGTTGATGAAAACACTTTAGTGGCAAGGACTATTTTCCCTTTAATTTTTCCTTCCATTACCTCCACTTTGCCAAAGCGAAAACCCGGTGGCCCTTCGATTATAAGGTCTGGTTTTGCCAAAGCTTGAGCAGTAATACGCAGTACTTGTTTACCAGCAGAACCATCGACAACGACCGAACTGATCGAACTGTTAAGGTCCTTCACCTTTTTCGGCACTTGGGAACGAAACTCATTGATCAAATATGCCTCAGGAGAAGAGCTTTCAGGGCCAGGGGGCAAGCTAAGCGCCAGTGTGGCCTCGTATGGAATACAAATTTCATCACAAGTGAGATATCGAACCTTGGACCTGATCTTAACCCCCTTACCAGCCTCTAAAAGCCTGAGGGTTAACGGAAAAACCACCTCCTCCTTGTAGCCAAGCGTCTCTAAGCCTGTGACGCTAAACCGAGTTGGGGCAGGCCAATCAATTTTCATATTCTCTAAATTTTCTGAACCACTCCAGTCGGCCTCGGGCGGGAATCCAGCGTCACCAGGTGAACGCCAGTAAATTTTCCAACCGGGCTTCATTTGGAAGTGCAGTCCCAGATGCAATTGGCTCAAGTTCCCTACTGCGTTGCTAGATGCAATCAGACGAACCGCACCTTGATTCGTTGTCCACCAAGAGCCAGAAGCAGCGAAAACCTTACCCGGCGCATAAAAAAGGGCACCAAGGGAAAGAAGTATACTTATTAGAATACGAAATATAGTTTTTGCCTTAAAATTGCCAAAGCTTTTTCGTTCGTAATTCATCTATAAGATACTATATAGGCATGATCGTGTAACATCTTTGTAAAATATGCATATGGTAAAATTTTTGGTTATACTCTAGTGCACAAGTGGGAATATTATGACTGAAATACTTGATACCGAAGATCATTCTAATCGTTTGACTGGCAGTTTGCTTTTAGCTATGCCGCAGATGAAGGATGACCGTTTTATCCGTTCGGTCGTTTATGTTTGCGCCCATACTTCTGATGGTGCAATGGGGCTCGTAATCAATAAAATTGTTGAAAGTGTCAACTTCCCCGAATTGCTTGATCAGTTGAATATCGGCTCCGAAACCGCAAACCGAGAAATTCGCGTACATTTTGGAGGCCCGGTAGAGACAGGCCGTGGCTTCGTATTGCATTCCGCCGACTATGTGCAAGATGCCACTCTGGTGATTAACGAACATTTTGCTCTGACAGCGACAGTCGATATCCTAAAGTCGATCGCCAATGGCGAAGGTCCAGAGAAAAGTATCTTAGCACTCGGTTACGCCGGCTGGGAACCGGGTCAGTTGGACAAGGAGATCCAAGCTAATGGCTGGCTCAGCTTGCCTGCAGATGACGATTTGGTTTTTGACGTAAAGCCCAATACAAAATGGGAAAAAGCTATGCGTAAAATAGGAATTGATTTCAACATGTTGTCGGGCCAAGCAGGTCACGCCTGAGTTGAACTGTTAGCCTGCTCTCAGCTGATCCGAAATATCATCATGAGAGGCCAAACGGTTTACTGGTCCTATAGCTGCAATTGTGGGATTGCTGGTTAGTAGCTGACGGATAGCGCGTTCAATATCAGCACAGCTCAAAGAATTCACCTTATCCATAAGTTCATCGATAGGAAGAACGCGTCCAAACATCGCAATCTGGTGCGCTATTTGCTCGGTGCGCGCCGCAGTACTTTCCAAAGACATCACAATTCCGGTCCGCATTTGAGCTCGAGCCCGAGCCAATTCTATGTCCTCTATGGAATTTGCCGATTTGAGGAGCTGATCGCATAGGGTGGGCACCAATTCCACCAAACCATCCTCGCTAGTACCAGCGTAAACACCAAATAATCCGCCATCCGAATACACCGAGTTAAAACTATAAATTGAATAGGCGAGCCCACGTTTTTCACGAATTTCTTGAAAAAGGCGAGAAGACATACCACCACCAAGAACTGATGTTGCGACTGCGGTTGCATAGTATGCTGGGTTTTGAAAACCTACTGACTCAAAACCAAGTACAAAGTGAGCTTGTTCCAAGTCGCGGGATTTTCGCCAATCACCGCCCTGGTACGACGCAGGCATCGGCGGGTTACTTTCCTGTGTTTGAGCATTATGGAATTTGGCCTCAACCATTGCAACGATGGCGCCATGTTCTAACTTTCCTGCTGCCGAAAATATCATTTGTTGTGGCGTATAATGCGTCTCCATATAACCTATTAGAGTGTCCCGTGTCATGCGATCAACAATCTCTGGAAAACCAAGTATCGGGAGTCCTAGCGGTTGACCTCGAAAGGCTGTGCTTTGAAAATGATCAAAGACAATTTCATCTGGAATATCTGATGCTTGGCCAATTTCCTGCAAGACAACGGCCCGCTCACGTTCCAATTCCTCCTGATCAAAAACTGAGTTTTGTAAAATATCACTGATAATATCAATCGCGATGTCAACGTTATCTTTCAAGACAGTCGCATGAAAAGCAGTAGTCTCGCGTGCAGTAAATGCATTTAGCTGACCGCCAACGGCTTCAATCTCTTCTACAATGTCTCGTGCCGAGCGCTTTGTCGTGCCTTTGAATGCCATGTGCTCAAGAAGATGTGACACACCATTATTATCGGTAGTCTCAAAGCGTGCCCCAGCCTTAATCCAAACGCCTAGAGAAACGGTTTCTAAAGTTTCGAGACTATCTGTTACCACCGTCATACCATTAGGTAATTTGGTTATTTCTACAGTCATAAATTACTAGTCCGGTCGCGAATAAAAGACTGAATAACCCCCAGGTCGTTCGGTAATGTGTCAAAGCTCTCAGGACGGTCGAGTAGATCGGTAAGGCCTGGCGGCAATTTAGGATACACACCAATCGCTTCCTCAACGGCGACGGGAAACTTCGCAGGATGCGCAGTAGACAGAGCCACAACCGGGACAGATAAATCGCCGGTGCACGTTCTCGCCGCGTGAAGCCCGACCGCCGTATGAGGATCAACAATCACGCCACTTAAATCATAGGTCGCTTTGATCTGATGTTTAATACCCTCATCTTCCAGACGGGCAGCAGAAAATTGTTTTTGTATACCTTTGAGTATTTCCGGTGTCGCGATCATTTTCCCATTTTGCCGAAATACTGTCATGACTTCACTAACTGCACGCCCATCCCTACCAAAATAATCAAACAACAACCTCTCAAAATTACTCGAAACCTGAATATCCATTGCTGGACTTATCGTCGGAACAACCTTCGACGTTTGCATCTCCCCGGTTTCCAGAAATCGCGTCAAAATATCATTGGTATTGGTACCTATGATCAACCTTTCAATCGGCAGACCAATTTTTGACGCTACATAACCCGCGAAAATATCGCCGAAATTCCCTGTTGGAACTGCGTACGCCACAGATTTATCAGGTGCTCCGAGTCTTAGGGCGGACGAAAAATAGTATACGATCTGCGCCATAATCCGCGCCCAATTTATTGAATTAACGGCCGAGAGGCTCTGCTGTGCTCGAAATTCCAAGTCATTGAACATCTCTTTAACAAGGTCCTGGCAATCGTCAAAAGTACCTTCCACAGCTATATTATGGACATTGGATTCGGTCACGGTCGTCATTTGACACCGTTGGATATCTGATACACGGCCTTTAGGATGCAAGATAAAAATTTCGATCGCGTCACGCCCACGACACGCTTCAATTGCAGCAGACCCCGTATCACCCGAAGTGGCACCAACAATAGTGACGCGTTCGCCCCGTCTCGCGAGAATATGATCGAATAGCCGCCCCAAAACTTGGAGTGCAAAATCCTTAAATGCTAATGTCGGTCCATGAAACAACTCAAGTAAGAACAGGTCTTTTTCGAGTTGCCTCAAGGGTGCCACTTCTGCATGGCTGAAACCCTCATAGGCATGATCAATAATCGATTTAAGGTCAACATCATCGACAGCACCATCTACAAATGGCTTCATAATTTGAAGCGCTATCTCGGAGTAGGCAAGGCCTTGCATCCCCTGAAGCTGTTCTACCGAAAATTGAGGCCACATCTCTGGAACGTAGAGTCCTCCATCCCGCGCAAGCCCAGTAAGAATAACATCTTCAAATTGGAGAATAGGAGCGGACCCCCGTGTACTCACATAGCGCAATCTGCTCTCCCTGCCCTCTTAAAGCCTACTCAAAAATTAAACGACGGATACACTATCGACGATACTACCTCGGAGCAATACGACGAAAGAAGCGATTCTAAATTCCAAGTTAATTCAAGTATCGGGTCCTCAGATGGGATTTAAAGTCCTCTGTACCTAATGGCATTCCCGTAGCATTCACTAGGATCTCTTCTGTGCTACCAAATGATCCTTTGCTGTGAATATTCTTCCTCAACCAAGACATCAAGGGCATAAAATCCCCTTCCGTAATTGCTGATGGTATGTTTCCGTTTGCTTCGCAAGCGGCACGATATATCTGCGCTGCCGCCAGCGCGCCCATCGTATAGGTAGGAAAATAGCCGAACGCCCCACCGAACCAGTGGATATCTTGCATGCAGCCGTCCCTATCGCTATTCGGCACAATATCAAGCAAGTCTCGCATGCCTTCCTTCCAAGCAGCTGGTAGGTCAGCAACTTGCAAATCATCATCTATCAATGCCCGCTCTAGCCGGTAGCGCAGAATAATGTGGGCGGGATATGTCACCTCATCGGCATCAACCCTTATCAAACTGCGTTCCACGTGTGCTTGTAGTCTTTGCATATTCTCAGGTAACCAAGCGTCCCCCGTACCTTTAAATGCTTTCTGTATCAAAGGCGCAGCAAAATTCAGGAAGTCCATTCCCCGGCACACTTGCATTTCAATCAATAACGACTGGCTTTCATGCAAGGCCATGCCTCGCGCCCGGCCAACGGGCTGCAACCGCCAGCTAACCGGCAATCCACGTTCATACATGGCGTGGCCGGTCTCATGTAAAACACCCATAAGGCTTTGCGCAAACTCACTCTCTTCATATCGGGTTGTCACCCTCACATCATCCGGCACCCCGCCGCAAAAGGGGTGTAAGCTAATATCTAGACGGCCATGATCAAAGTCGAAGCCCACCCGTTCCATAAGCTTCACCGCAAGGTCACGCTGTGCGGCCAAATTAAATGGGCCTTCAGGTTTAATATAACCTCCTAACGTTATTTGCCGGGTTAGCACGTTATCAAGAAAATTTGGTAGAAACTCTGCTATATCGTTAAACATACGGTCATTATCGGTAATCCGAATATCGGGCTCAAACTGATCTAACAATGCCTCATATGGTTCAAATCCTCTCTCCGACGCTTTGGTCCGAGCTTTCTCTCTCACGAGCCCTAAAACTTTTGATAATGGCTCCGACACAGCCGCAAAGTCATTTTTAGACCTGGCATCGCGCCATATTATTTCACAACGGCTAGATGCTTTACTAAGCTCCGCGACAAGTTTCCCATCTACCGTATTTGCATTACGCCAACACCGCCTCATCTCCCGCAGATTGGCAGTTTCCCAAGCGCTCACCGGAGGATCCGCTTCAGCCGCGTCAAGTAATGTCGTCAAGGATTGGTCGGTCAACATTTTGTGAATGGTAGACTTCATCACTGCCAATTGTTCAGCACGCGATTCAGCCCCTCCGGCGGGCATCATAACCGACATATCCCAATGGAGAAGATTTTCCGCTTCCTCAAGCGCACCAATTTCTCGAAACAATTTTTCGAGCTCTTTATAGGAATTCATTTGCACTTTCTATTTTACTACTTGAACAAAAAACGAGTTATAATGACACTACCCCAACACATTCATTATGTGCTTGAATAGAGTAGATTGTTTGCTGAGCGCCTACGAGCAATATCATGCCAATACCCTTAAGCCCAAAAGGAAAACCCGAAACGCCAAAGGAGGCAGGTGAATCGAGTTGGCCTACAAGGCAAGCCGAAATTGACAGCTGGACTGACAAGTATTTCTCCCGAACTAAACAAGCCGTTGCTAAGTTTGGTGATGCTAAAGTGACTTACGCACTATTTATGCGTCGACCGGTAATTTCTGCACCCCGACTGGCGCTTGATTGGCTTCAATCTGTTGCTAAAGAGCGTGACACCGATTTTGAAATTGATCTTAAATATAAAGAAGGAAAATGGGTTGGTGCAGGCGAACCAATAGTATATGTGACAGGAGATTTTTCCCAGCTGATAGATCTCGAAACATTACTTCTCCAAAAACTTGGTCCAGCCTGCGTCGCCGCTTATAACGCTTATTCAATGTGTGCCGATTTACCCAAAGTCGCATTTATGGCAATGGATGCGCGTCATTGCGCGGGCACAAGTATGGCTGAAATGATGGCCTATGCCGCTTCAGTAGGTTCAACCAAAGCGCAAAAGAAAAGTGGTGCGATAGGCTTTATTGGAAACGCCACAGACGCCACCGCGCATTATTTTGGCGAAGAAAACGGCAAAGGTACTATGCCACATGCATTTATCGGTTATGCCGGCAGCACCCTACGAGCTGCAGAAATGTTTCGTGAAGCGTTTCCAGATATGCCCATGACTGTCCTCGTTGATTATTTTGGCCAGGAAATCAGTGATACAGTGGCGGTCTGCGAAAGATTTCCTGACCTTGTCGCGGATGGGCACCTCTCCTTCCGTCTGGACACCCCGTGTTGTCGTTATATTGAATGGCGTGACCCGGCAGCATCCTACGCAGTCCTCGAACGCCACGTGCCAGATGTTGTGCGTGGGTATAGGTCTGAAGCTCAGCTCTCATATCTGGTTGGGGCCGGTGTCTCAGCTGCCGCTATTTGGCGTATGCGCGAGGTTCTAAACCGTGAGGGCTTTAAAGAAGCAAAGATAGTCGCCTCAAGCGGCTTTGGACCAGCTAAATGTCATTTACTAGCGGAAGCTAGGGCGCCTGTCGATGTTATCGGAACTGGCAGCTATTTACCTGCAACCTGGAGTGAAACTTACGCTACAGCTGACATCATTGAGTATGATGGCACCGCCCGGGTCAAACTGGGCCGAGAGTTCCTTCTTCGTCGTTAGCTGCTTTCTTATTAGTGGATTCTTTATACAAAACATAATAAGAGCTAGCAAAAATCATTCCGGCTCCTAACCATGTCCAGGCGGACGGAAGTTCACTAAAAAGGATAAATGCGATTAAAACGCTAGCGGGCAAACGCACAAAATTGAATGGTTGGACCACCCTTGCATCCGCTGCGCGCACGGAATAGGCATGAAAAAGCCCTGCTAAAAGTTGTAATGTTCCCAAAGCAATGATCAACGGAAGGTCAGACCATGCGGGTGTTTTCCAAATGATTAACGCCGGACCCAGCGCCAACGGAAAAGCAATAAGTTGGCCATAAAACGTTATTTGGGCCGGTGAATCCGTCTTTGATAGTGATTTAATACAGATGTTTGTTCCAGCATACGTTACAGCTGTCACTAATACAGCAAGAGCCGCGATTGTAATTGCGATAATTCCAGGCCTTAAGATAACCAGCGCCCCAATAAATGCGACGCCGCAGGCTACCCAGGCCTCGATACCAGCTTTTTCCTTAAGCAGGAGAACAGCCATGACAATGGTAATAATAGGGACCAAGAACAAAAGAGCGTACACCTCACCAATCGGCATATTGGCTAATCCATAAAATACACACACCATTCCCGTGTAACTTAAAGATGTTCGCAATAGGTACAGTGGTAAACGTTTCGTAGAGAGCTTTCCGAGACGAGAGGTCCGATACATCCATGGTGCCAGAAGCAAAAGCCCGACGGCGCTCCGAAAAAAAACTAGCTGAAACGTATTATAGGAGCCGGAAAGCTCCCGAATACAGGCAGCAGAAATAGCGATCATAACGGAAGCGGCGCACATCCAGAGCGCACCACGAACAGTTGGCCGCTTCAATATTTCCCAATCCACTAACGACGCCCCTGCCACCAATAGGCGATCGAGAGCAACAAAAGACCGAATGCCATGAAAAACCACGTCAGGGCATAACTTAGATGATTATTATGCGGCAACTGATTTCCGACACCACCTATTGGAAATCCTATAGGTTTAAGCGGTGCAACTGCGGTTACCCAATATGCCGCAACCCGTTTTAGACCAAGTTTCTTTGCCATTGTGGTAGGTTCAATTCGAAACCACTGGTTCTTTTCCGGAACATTTTCTGGCGCAAAATATCCCAGCCTGCGGGGCCACCCGGTAATACCGACCACTCGAGTGTCTCCGAATTCGGGCGTGGTTGTTTGCAGTGCCACCCCTTTGCTCAAGCCCGGAACCCAGCCGCGATTAACTAACACTATAGAACCTGAGGAAAGCTCCAGAGGTGTTACAACATGCCAGCCCGGGCTCCCTCGATACGACTTTGGACCGATCAAAATCTTCTTTTTATTAAGAAATCTGCCTCTTATTTCGACGCGGCGAAATTGTAGAGGTTTGCTGGTTAAAGGGGAGGAAATAACAAGCGGAGGCAGAGCCATTTTTGTTTGCCTTTCTATAATCAAACCTTCCTTCCAGGCGAGGCGATGTAGTTGCCATGTCCCTAATCCTACAAGAACAAAAAAAACGCCAATCGCAATGATTGCCAATCCTTTGTAAGGTCTTTTCCCCTTTTCCCTACGTTCCGCGTCACTCATTATATTTATGACGCAAGTTTTTAAAATGGAGTGCTATCAAGGTTGCCTTCACCGGTCTTAGAAATGCGATACCTAAGACCATAATTACTGGCGGCCAAATCATTAAATGTAGCCAAATGGGTGGCGCAAAAGCTACTTCAAGCCAAAAAGCCAATGGCACTATCAACGCGCCAAGAATGAAAATCACAAACACGGACGCCCCATCACCAGTATCATGCGGGGATAAGTCAAGGCCACAACAAGAACAACAATTAGTAACTGTTAAGAGACCGCTATAAATTTCTCCTTGTCCACAACGGGGACATCGGCACCTTATACCCGTCCTTGTCGGCGGAATCCGCGGAAAATGGCTTGGGACTTTCCTAACCATTCTATTCCCTCCCCAAAATTAATCACGCCAGTAATCAAGGTATGTCGCGTGAACATTTCCGTTGGGTGAGTACAGATTAATGCGTGACCGCGTTTCCGGCACCCCACCAGTAAATACAGCAGAAAAGAAACAGCCAGACGACGTCAACGAAATGCCAATACCATGCAGCGGCTTCAAAGCCAAAATGGTGATCTGTCTTAAAGTGATCTTTGTAAGTTCGATAAAAACAAACGATTAGAAAGGTCGTGCCAACTATGACGTGAAAACCGTGAAAACCAGTCGCCATGAAGAATACAGTCGGATAAATTCCGCCCTTACCCGAAGCCCCCTCTTCGAATGCAAAACTAAAGGCGGCATGGGCATATTCGTAGCCCTGTACTCCAGAGAAAACGAGCCCAAGGAAAATTGTAAGGGCTAGCCCCTGCAAAACATGGTCCTTGTTACCCTCTAGCAATGCATGGTGCGCCCAGGTCAAAGTTACTCCGGAGGTAAGAAGAATAAGAGTATTCAAAAATGGCAGACCCCATGGATCAAAGGGTATTATCCCGGGAGGGGGCCAAGTCCCGTTAATAGTCTCTGGTGGAAACAGACTCGCATTGAAGAACGCCCAGAACCACGCCACAAAAAACATCACCTCTGAAGCGATAAACAAGGCCATCCCATAGCGCATACCTATTTGAACCGGAATTGAATGATGGCCTTCGAATGTTGCCTCTATTGCAACATCCCGGAACCAAAAAAACATCGTAGCCGCGACCCCGAGGAAACCAAGTGCCAGCATCCAGGAACCACCGTCATGCATATAAATTACGGTTCCAAGCGTCAGCAGACCGCCACTAAGGGCGCCAACTACTGGCCAAGGGCTCGGATCAACAAGATGCCAAGGATGTTTGTTTTCTGCGCCGTGCGCTTCGGCGGTATCAGCGGGTGCAACCATTGTTTTTATTTCCCGTGGTTTGTTTATCTCAATCAATTCACCGCTTTAAGAGAAGACCCTTTCAGCGATATCTTTTTTGTCCAAGCAGAGTTTTTAGATAACTTATTTTTAGAGCCTGCAGCTTTAAAAAACGTATATGAAAGTGTAATCGTATCGACGTCGTCAAGTCTCCTGTCATCCGAAAATGCCGGGTCGATATGGAACTGAACTGGGAAGTCGACCGTTTCTCCCGCTTTCAGCGTTTGCTCAGTAAAACAGAAACACTCAACCTTGTTGAAATACTTACCGGCCTTATTAGGAACGACGTTAAAAGTCGCGGTGCCCGTCACATCAGAATTCGTAAGGGATGTAGCCTGATAAAAAGCCAAAACAGGTTCACCAATTTGCACGGAAACAGCGTTCTGAACCGCTTGAAATTCCCACGGCAATTCTAAATTTGTGTCGGCATTAAATCGTACGGTTATTTTACGATCCAAAACCCTCTTTGCGCTGCCCTTTGCAATCTGCGTTGTCCCCCCATACCCGGTTACCTTGCAGAATAACTCATACAGTGGAACTGCATAGGCGGTCAGCGTTGTCATAGCACCAAGTATGCAGATCACTCCAAAGATTGTATATGTCTTGCCATACCGACTCATATACTAATACCCATGCGAACAACTGAAATTATATAAAATAAGGCTACCATCCCGATTAAAACAGCCAGGATAGCCCTGTTACGGCGTTTTTGACGGAGGTTCTGTGTCTCCTGCTGGTCCATAGCCATATCCACTGATTACCCAGTCAACGCGACCGCTTTGTCTGCGATTAACGCCGCAAACAGCAAAAACAAATAAAGAATGGAGAAGGCAAAGGTTCGTCGCGCATAACTATCTCCCTGCTCCCGATAGATTGCCAGCGCGAACCCAACAAAAACCAGCCCGAGAAAGCCTGCAAAACCTCCATAGAACCAACCAGACATACCAATAAAGGCCGGCGCCATGCCCAGCGGGGCCAAAAGCAAAGAGTAAAAAAGAATCTGACGCTTGGTTTCCCGTTCACCCGCAACAACTGGCATCATGGGTACTCCGGCTTTTTCATAATCACCACGACGATATAACGCCAGGGCCCAAAAATGGGGCGGTGTCCACATAAAGATGATAGCAAACAAGACAATCGAGCTTAAAGAAATATCCCCAGTCACGGCAGCCCACCCGACCATTGGTGGGAAAGCGCCTGCAGCTCCACCAATCACGATATTCTGCGGCGTACGACGTTTTAGCCACATAGTATAAATAAATATATAAAAGGCGATCGTAAAGGCCAACAAAGCCGCCGCTGTCCAGTCCACGGCTATCCCCATCACCATTACAGACCATGCCGCCAGTGCAACACCAAATGCCAAAGCCGCACCCGGTTCGATGCGACCCTGCGGAACCGGGCGCTCCGCCGTGCGGGTCATAACCGCATCAATATCGCGGTCATACCACATGTTAATAGCTCCGGAAGCTCCCGCCCCAACCGCGATACACAACACCGCACC
>CAYZDH010000036.1:0-16680 GCA_964477025.1 uncultured Rhodospirillaceae bacterium
ACTCATACGATAGAGTGCGTTGAATCCATGCAGGCAACCTGCTAATTTTCGCCGCCAAAACAACCCTGGATGAGACAAGGATAAAATTATTATGAAGGTGCTGGCAAACACGCTCAGACCGGGACATGCTATCGAGCATGAGGACAAAAAGTATGTCGTGGTAAAATATGAGTTAATCCTCCCCGGAAAGGGAAACGCCTTTATTGCGGTCGATATGAGAGATGCTATCACCGGGGTAAAAACGAACGAGCGTTTCAGGACTCAAGAGACCGTAGAGAAATTGATGACGTCAGAAAAGACTTGTACGATGTTGTTTTCAGATGAGGATCAAATCAATTTAATGGACTCGGAAACATACGATCAATTTAATGTCCATATCGATATGGCAGGTGATGCAGGAATTTTCCTTGTGGAAGGTATGGAAGTGACCGTCGATACAGTCGACGATATGCCCGTCGGGGTGCGGTTGCCGCAACATGTTACCCTTGAGATTTCCGAGGCAGATGCCGTTGTGAAAGGGCAGACGGCCTCGTCATCATACAAACCGGCGATTTTGGAAAATGGCGTCAAAACTATGGTTCCACCTCATATCGGTTCGGGTACACGAGTAGTGATAAATACTGCAGATGCTACCTATGTAGAGCGTGCAAAAGATTAATCTAACCGCTTAGCCCGTTTGCTTGGCTTAATTAAAAGGCGCCCACCAAATGTGGCCACCAATCATTAACGTTATGGACGCTGCAGCGCGTAAAGCAGCACGCAGTCTTTTACATGACTTCGGCGAAGTAGAACAATTGCAGGTCTCGCAAAAGGGCCCGGCTGATTTTGTATCTGAGGCCGACCGGCGAGCAGAGCAAATATTAAAATTTGAACTCGCGAAAGCTCGGCCAGATTTTTCGATGTTACTGGAAGAAGAAGGCTTCGTCGGTGCCGAGACTACAAGTGATCGATGGATCGTCGACCCACTCGATGGAACAACAAATTTTTTGCACGGGATTCCTCATTTTTCGATTTCAATAGCACACATCCAAAATGGTCAGCTTGAGGCGGGTATGGTTTACGACCCCACTCGTGATGAAACATTTTGGGCTACGCGAGGCGGAGGATGTTTCTTGAATAATAAACGGCTCAGGGTTTCCGCACGCCGCAATCTCAATACCGCCGTTTTAGCAACCGGCATTCCCTTTGGTAGCCGTTCAGGCAAAGAGGAAATGTTGAATGCTCTAGTTCCGGTAATGGATAGAACTGCTGGCCTCAGAAGATTTGGGGCAGCGTCTTTAGATCTCGCTTATATAGCAGCGGGACGCTTTGATGCCTTTTGGGAAATTGGCCTTTCCCCTTGGGACGTGGCGGCAGGTATTTTAATGGTCCGCGAAGCCGGAGGGCTCGTAAGCGAGCTAAATGGGCAGAATGATCCTTTGAACGGCGGCACTATCCTAGCAGCAAACAGCGCGTTATTTGATCCCGTGGGAAAAATGTTACGGCAAGCAATCAATTCCCGGCCCTAAAATTTTACGGCCAAACACAATGAGGCTAAGTTATTGTAGCCGCTAAGGGACCGCGCTAAATTGAGCACGTGCATTATCCCTTTTGGTTAAACAAATTAAAGAGGGGCAACCAACGAGATCCGGAAATGGGGTGCCGCTGGTTATGGAGTTAAATGACAAGGTTTGATCCGATAAAATTTATATCCAAAATTACTTTATTGGTTATTGCGAACGCCGGTATTGCAACTGCCCAGCAGTATACTGCCGGTTCTAGCCAATCTAATGTCATTGTCGATTATAGTGTAATCGAATCTCTCGGCCCCTCGCCAAATGTTTCCCGAAAAATTCTCGACCAACTAAGCAAAGGAGATGGACTAAATAATCTATATGTTGGCCCTAAATTAAAAATTCCTGAGGCTTCGCGCAGCCAACCGTCCAGCAAAACAGATGTTATTGTCCTAAAACCACCTATAAAAATAAAAAAATCAGTCCCCAATCTTGCAAAGAAGCGCGGCAAAGGGGCCACCAACACAATTCATGTTAACCCCGTCCCAAAAGTCCATAAAACAATAGAGGTCCGTCCGCCACCTCCACCACCTTTGTTAGCGCCCTTAAAGACGATAAAAGCCCTCCCAACCCCTACATTCTCAGAACTTTGGCAGAGACCAGCCCCGCCACCGTCTGCTATCCCGGCATTAGAACAAGTAGTGAGGCCATCCCCCATTTCATCGACAAAAGTTTTAACTAAAAATGTACCACCTGTAAGGCCGAAACTCTCAAAGCCAGAGACAAAACCAGAAACCCGCGTTGCTTCTATACCGTCAATAGGTCAACCTATCAAAGCTGAAACAATTAATCGTATAGAATTTAATGCTGGATCGTTCGAGCTAAATAGTGAAGCATCTGCAGCTTTAAAAACCCTTTCGGCATCTCTTAAAAAAAATTCTGCGCTCCGCCTACAGCTTCATGCTTACGCTAGTCTAAGTGGTGGTTCAGCTATTAAGGCAAAGCGACTTGCTCTATCACGTGCCCTCGCTGCGCGAGCCTACTTAATTGATAGGGGTGTTGATATATCGCGTATTGCTGTTAAGGCTCTTGGCCATCGATCCACCAGTGGGCCTACTGATCGTATTGATATCATTTTAACGAAACGGTAACCCTTGACCTTAATAATACCGCTATATTTAACTTGGTTATCCGAACAGCCGTAGGAAAAGTCTAATGCACGGTCCCCGGCGTTATTTAATTAGAATGTTAATATTTGTCTTTTCATTGGGACTGGCAGTGGCCGGGCTTTCTTCACCACTGTTCGAAGCCTTCATGGCTAACCCCGCCTTAAACGGTCTTATTTTGGGGGTCTTGCTGCTTGGTATAATTTATATTTTCAGACAAGTCGCTTTGCTAATGCGAGAAGTCGCCTGGATTGAAGGATTCCGAAATAATCACCATGCACTGTCTAACCAGAGGCCTCCCCAATTGCTTGCGCCAATGGCTGCAATGTTGGGCGAACACAGCGAACACTTCAGTCTATCTACATTATCCTTAAGATCGTTACTAGATGGCATTTCATCGCGGCTAGAAGAATCTCGTGATCTGTCGCGATACCTTATCGGTTTACTTATCTTTTTGGGTCTATTGGGAACATTCTGGGGCTTACTGCAGACAATTGGTGCCGTTGGAGATGTAATTGGCAGCCTATCAGTAGGTAGCGGGGACCTCGCAAAAGTATTTACAAGTCTGAAAGCAGGTCTTAAGGCCCCGCTCGCTGGAATGGGTACGGCGTTTAGCTCATCTCTTTTAGGCCTCGCAGGGTCTCTAATCCTTGGCTTTTTGGAACTCCAGGCCGGCCAGGCACAAAACCGGTTTTACAATGACCTAGAAGATTGGTTGGCCGGACAAACGCGACTAACATCTGGGAGTTTCGCGATCGGCGAAGACGATCAAAGTGTACCGGCATACGTTCAGGCCCTCCTGGAACAAACCGCCGACAGCCTAGAGAGTTTACAACGCACGTTGGAACGTGGTGAAGAAAACCGTATTTCTGCAAATAGTAAAATAATATTACTTGCGGAAAAACTGGACACGTTGACAGAACATATGCGGACGGAACAATCGCTGATGATAAAGCTCGCTGAAACTCAATTGGAAATGAGGCCGTTATTAGCCAAACTTACCGAAGACTCAACCGCGCGCGCGACCGACGATATAATGTATAAATCAATAAGGAGTATTGATACCCAGATTGCCCGGCTCATAGAAGAGTTGGGGACAGGCCGCAATGAATTGGTTTCAGAATTGCGGAGTGAAATACGTGTGCTTTCCCGAACGATGGCAGCAATCGCCGAACGTGCAAAACAATGACAAGGTGGCATAGCTAACCAATGGCGCCGCGAACTAACAGACGCCAGAGTACTTCCAATATTTGGCCTGGATTTGTCGATGCCATTTCTACTTTGCTGATCATTGTCATATTTTTACTGATGGTTTTTACCATCGCACAGTTTTTCCTATCGGACATATTGTCGGGGCGAAATGACGCCCTTGACCGTCTCAACCGTCAAATCTCAGAGCTTGGAGAGGTTTTAGCTATAGAAAAAAAAACAAATGATGAATTAAGACAGGAAATCTCTCAGTTATCCAATGAACTGCAGGTGTCGATCTCCAGCCGCGACAATCTTGTGGAAAGTCTTGCTGCGATCACGGGCGAACGAGACCACTTAGTAGAGGCATTAAAAGAAAAATCAAAAGAACAACAGGTTGACCGAGATAAAATCCGGATCCAGCTTACCACCCTCCAAGGTCTGAAAAATGACATAGTGGCCCTTAAAAAGGTCCGTAACTTACTTGAATCAAAGATAAGTAAACTCACATCAGAAAAAGAAAAGAATGAAGCTGACCTCACCGCCGCGCGTGATCGGAGCAAACGTCTGGAAGCTAGGCTTAGCTCTGCAGAAGAACGGACGGCATTGGCACAAAAAAGAGTCAATGAAAAAGATATCAGGCTTAGTCAAATGCAAATAAGCGCGGATAAATCAGCCAAAACACTCAAAGCGGAACGCGCTTTGTCTCAGAAGGCTAAAGACCGCCTGACCCTTCTGACTCAACAAATATCATTATTGCGCCAACAGCTAGCAAAAATCAGTACCACACTCGAGGCTTCGGAAGCGAAGACCAAATCACAAAATGTTCAAATAATTAATTTAGGTAAGCGGTTGAACGAGGCTCTCGCTAGTAAAGTAGAAGAGCTCGCCCGATTTCGGTCTGAGTTTTTTGGCAAGCTGCGTGAGGCCCTCGGAAATATTAAGGGAATCCGCATTGAGGGAGATCGGTTTGTCTTCCAATCTGAGGTGTTATTCCCATCGAGCTCTACTGATTTATTTGGCCCTGGGGAAAAACAAATCGTTCAATTAGCCAGGACCCTAAGAGACATTACTTCTCGTATCCCAAAAGAGGTGGATTGGATATTACGAGTAGATGGGCATACCGACAATCGGCCCATCAATACTGTCCGATTCCCGTCTAATTGGGAATTGTCAACCGCACGGGCTATCGCCGTCGTCAAAAAATTAGTTGCGCAAGGAATTCCACCACATCGATTGGCTGCAACCGGTTTTGGCGAATTTCGTCCCCTCAGCTCTAGCTCTGATCAAGCAGCCTTAAGCCGAAATCGCCGGATCGAATTTAAGCTAACCGGGCGTTAAAAAGACAAAAAAACGGCACCGCCTAAACAGTGCCGTCCTTTTATTAACGACCCTAAGTCTTAGCTCTTACAATCGATCTTTTTCGCTTCTGAGCCAGGGGATGGATAGATAAATGTGCAGATCATACCGACCTTTATGGCCTTGCGTTTTACTTTCTTGCCATTCACGGTCACCTTTGTCCGAGAGCCGGATACCTTGGCCTTTACTTCTTTACCCTTGTAAGAAATCCATACGCGCCGATTCTTTTTCTTTGTCTTAGTCACCTTACCTGTATGGCTGAGCATTTTAAAGACAACCTTGCCTTTTTTACCCTTATAGATCAGAGCCTCTTTAAGATTAGCAATTACCGTCGCATCAGCTTTTGTGACGCGAGCGATGAGGGCCTGGACGTCTTGACCAGTCACAGGATTAAGCTCTCGGCCCAACTTCAAGATTGCTTTCTCAAATTTTGAATCTTTAGCCATCTGGTTGAAGGCCACCCGCAAAGCGTTGACGCGGTCCTGCGGCACGCCTGGGGGTGCTACAAATGGACGACCCATTTCAAGGCGCGCATCATTAAGCTCCATGACTGCCTTGTCCTTAGCACTAGTTGCCAAGTCCGCAGCCAGGGGCACCTGAGGAATTTTTGCGTGTTTACGGGTCGACGCTTGAACGAGAATGTTAACGAATTCTTTACCCGGCCTAAACCAACGCTTTTGTGCGGAGGTCAAGGAAGAGTATGACCCGCACATTCCGTCAAGCTCTTTTCGTTCGACCGCAAGCGCTGTTTCCGTAGAACCCGGATAGCCGGATACAACCTTAAATTTGAAACCAAGCATATTATTCAAGAACGTCGGCACGGTCTCACTATCGGACGCGATTCCTGAACCACCCATTATAGTTTGGTGTTTGCGTAGGCCCTCAAAAGTCTTCGCCTTGGCGGCCTTTCGAACAACACAGATTGTCACTTCGTTATTAAGGCTTCCAAGCCAATTAAATTTATTAGGGTCGAACGCTGCACCGGGACGCCCCATGATTGCGTGAAATGGTGCAGTTCTCTGAACATGACCAAAATAAGTCCCGTCTTTTGGCGCACGAACATATAAGAAATTTGCTGCGCGCAAGCCCCCAGCCCCCGGCATATTCTGAACCACTGCCTTGGGTTTCCCTGGAAGAAACCGAACAATATGTTCGGCAAGTACACGACTATATGCGTCATAACCACCACCAGCACTAGATGCCACAATAACCCTTAATGTTTTTCCTTTGTAGAAATCACCAACGCTGCCAGCTTGAGCCAAATTCGCGTTAACGCCAATCCCGGCCCCCAAAATTGCGGCTACTGACAAATATTGTTTAAACGAACTCATTACCACTCTCCCAATTATCTCTTTTATTAAGATCAGGAAAAGACTACCACGGGGTTGCTCGCGTTCAAGACCAAAACGAGCAAAATTTATTTCCACTGTTGTTTCTTAGAAACGGTTAGGAGATCAAGATCATGAAAATCGACGGTAGCTGTCAATGCGGTTCCATCAGCTATGAGGCAGAAGCTGATCCGAATCTAGTGGGGATTTGCCATTGTACGGATTGTCAAAAATTTTCTGGGGGGGGCTTTAGAATTGGCGTACCGGTGCCGGAAGAAGCGTTCACATTATTATCTGGAAAACCCAAAACTTATATAAAGACTGCTGAAAGTGGGGGAAAACGTGCGCAGGTGTTTTGTTCTATTTGTGGCACACATATTTATTCAACTTCGGTTGGAGATGAGCCGAAAGTTTTGCGAATTCGGACACCCACGGCTAACCAATCTAGTCAACTGCCACCCAAATCTCAGGGTTGGTTTCGCTCAGCGCAAACATGGGTAACCGCAATATCCGCTATCCCAAGTCGGGAAAAATACTAGGGATCACGTTGCTTTCTCGCTGCCGGTTTATTCTTTGTCAAACTGGAGGGCGGCCAACCGAGCATAGAGACCACCCTCAGCAATAAGCTCCTCGTGAGTTCCTGTGGCGACAATTCGTCCATGATCCATCACTATAATCCGATCCGCCTTTAGTACTGTTGCCAACCGATGTGCGATCACTAAAGTTGTCCGGTTCGCCATGGCTTTATCGAGTGCCTGTTGAACACTGCGTTCACTTTCTGCATCCAATGCGCTAGTAGCTTCGTCTAGCAGTAATAGTGGCGCATTTCGCAGAATGGCCCTTGCGATTGCAATCCGTTGCCTTTGCCCCCCAGAAAGCCTAACTCCTTTTTCGCCAAGAAAAGAATCAAACCCATCCGGCAATGGGTCCAGAAATTCTGTTGCCATCGCCGCATCAGCGGCTGCCCGAATTTCTTCCCAGGACGCACCTGGTCGCCCATAGCCAATATTCTCCCAAGCATTTGCTGCAAAGATTACCGAATCTTGTGGCACGATCGCTATTCGGTCTCGTAAGGACCCGAGATCAACATCACACAGATTCAACCCCTCCAACGTCACAGAGCCTTCATTAGGGTCATAAAAGCGAAGTAACAATTGGAAAACCGTCGACTTCCCAGCGCCACTCGGACCAACAAGGGCTACAGTTTCCCCAGCTTTTACTTCTAGTGTGAAATTACTAAGTGACGCCGTAGCCAGCCGGGAAGGATAGAAAAAAGTTACATTTTCAAATTTCACTGCGCCAGTCGAAACATTGGGTAACGTTTTTGGTTCGTCTGGAGATCGCAACGTTGGCACTGTAGCCAGCAATTCAATTAGCCGCTCGTTGGCACCTGCAGCACGCTGCAGATCCCCAATCACCTCACTGATAGCACCGACCGAACCCGCAACAACGATGGCGTAAAATACAAAAGCCGATAGTTCTCCCGCCGTAATACGACCCGAGATAACGTCATGGCCGCCTAGCCAAAGAATTACCCCAATTGAGCCAAAGACGAGCATCATCACAGTAGCCGTCAAAAATGCTCGCGCCCGAATTCTACCGATTGCCGTCGAAAGGGCTTCTGTTACGCGGTTCCCAAAGATCGATCGGTCTATTTTCTCATGACCAAATGCCTGAACTATTCGCACGGCATTAAGTGTTTCCTCGATAAAGGCTCCAACATCAGCAACGCGATCCTGGCTGGCGCGAGAAAGTTGCCGAACACGACGCCCAAAAAATATTATAGGGACGACAACTAATGGAACCACAAGGAATACGAATCCGGTCAAGCGCGGGCTTGTTACAACGAGCATCGTCGTACCGCCAAAAAATAACAATAAATTACGTAATGCTACGGACACCTGTGATCCAACGACGGATTGTAATAATGTCGTATCGGTAGTTAAACGAGATAAAACCTCCCCCACTCGGGTCGTTTCGAAAAATTGCGAATCAAGATTGAGAACATGTCCAAATACGTCGCGTCGGATATCCGCAACCACCTTTTCACCGATCCAAGAAACCAGAAAAAACCGCGCATACGTTGCAGCTGTCAATATCACTATAATCACCAGTAACCCGACCAAAGCATCATCGAGCAGCTCTTCATTTCCGCCGCTGAAACCATGGTCAACGAGCGAGCGGAGACCGACACCCATTACGAGAACCGCCGACGCAGCTATTGTTAGCGCCACCAACGAGGCTGCAATTGCCGCCTTATAAGGTTTTAAATAAGGGATCATACCCCGTAACGCCCCGACAGACCCCCTCGGACGTTCCGTTGTCCCAAGTGCTTCATCCACAATCTTAGGAGGTCGCGCCATTTTTTATAAAATCCTTTAAGTAGAGGGTATCAAACTCCTAACAAGCATTAGAAACACACTTCGTCAACGCACGAGAAAGAATCTCCCTACGACTTATTACAAGGCTTGCTCTTAATACCATTTCTGATATATAACGCGCGGCCGTTGCGGAGGAAAAGATGAAAACTGATATTCACCCTGAATACCATGAGATTACCGTCGTTATGACTGACGGGACTAGCTATAAAACACGCTCGACCTGGGGAAACCCCGGGGATACGCTTAAACTCGACATCGATCCGAATAGTCACCCTGCATGGACCGGTGGTGCTCAGCGAATTAACACTCAAGACGGACAAGTAGCAAAGTTCAATAAAAAGTTCGAAAGCTTTGGTTTAGAATAATCTGCATTTATAATGTTTTGCCATATAATTTTTGAGCAAACGCTATTTCTTAAATAGGTTTTCTGCATCATTTGCGTGAGACTTTTTTGCCGCAATATCAGCTTTCACCCGTGTGATTTCAGTCTCCAACTCGGCGATATAATCTTTTAAATGCTCAATCGATAAATTCTCAATTTCGCGCTGTGTCCAGTCTTTTGGCCTAGCGATAACTTCTTCATCATCCATGATATAAAATCCTCCTCTTCCCACTTCTAATCGGGGGGACGAAACCTGTGCCTTTTTCAACAACTATACCATCGGATTTAGCATATGACTAAAAACCTGATTCAAAAAATGACGGCGATCAAAATCTCAGAGCCAGGTCCACCGGAAGTTCTAATTCCGATCCAAGCTCCAGTTCCTACTCTCAAAAATGGTGAGGTTTTAATAAAAGTCGCAGCGGCGGGCGTAAATCGACCGGACGTAATGCAGCGTCAAGGCAAGTACCCGCCTCCAAAGGGTGCCCCCGATACGCCTGGGTTAGAGGTTTCCGGGACAATCGTTGCTATTGAGGACCATGTTAAAGGTTGGGCGATTGGCGATAAAGTTTGTGCACTGGTAGCTGGGGGCGGATACGCGGAGTATTGCGCAGCACCAGCCTTACAGTGTTTGCCAACGCCGAAAGGGCTCTCGATGGAGGAAGCTGCCGCTATACCCGAAACCTTCTTTACAGTTTGGGACAATATTTTTACGCGTGCCGATCTCCAGGCCGGAGAGACCATCCTAATTCACGGCGGATCCAGTGGAATCGGTACAACGGCAATCCAACTTGCTGTTGCCTTTGGTGCAAAAGTTTACGTAACGGCCGGCTCTGAAAAAAAATGCCGGGCATGCGAGAATATCGGTGCGTCTATAGCAATTAATTATCATGAAACGGATTTCGTCAAAGCCATTGAAGAGGTAACGGATAAAAAAGGAGTTAACGTAGTACTTGATATGATTGGCGGCGATTATGTTGCCCGCAACCTAAGAGTGCTCGCAACGAGAGGGAGACTAGTGCAAATTGCCGTACAACATGGCACTAAAGCCCAAATCCCTGTTCACTTGCTCATGATAAAACAAATAATTTATACGGGATCAACCTTACGGCCGCGACCCGTTGCAGAAAAAGCATTGATTACTGAGCAACTTCGTGACAAAGCATGGCCCTTAATTGAGTCTGGTAAGGTAAAACCACTGATATACGAATGCTTTCCTTTAGTAGACGCTGCAAAAGCCCACGCTTTGATGGACAGCAGCGCGCATATCGGTAAGATTGTATTAACTGTTTAATGGCGTGTGCCGATCCAGTAACCACATCGCTTTTCGCCCCAAAGTATGCAATCCGCCGCACGGCTTGCATATTGCGGTTTTAGCGGTGGGGTCTTTACGCAAGTGATAAAACAAAGGAGAGACCATGAGTCAGGTCCTTATGCCAAAAGCGACGGCTGTTTGGCTTATTGAGAATACAGCACTTACTTTTGATCAAATTTCGGAGTTTTGTGGATTACACCCTCTGGAAGTACAAAGTATCGCTGATGGTGAAGCTGCCATTGGTATGGTGGGCTACGATCCGATAACAAACGGGCAGCTAACGAAGGAAGAAATCGAACGTTGCGGGGGTGACCCTACGGCAAGACTAGCGCTCGCTGAAATTAATGTGCCCCGCCCAACGACGCGTACCAAGGGGCCCCGTTATACGCCGGTTGCCCGCCGTCAAGACCGTCCTGATGCAATAGCTTGGCTCGTGCGAAACTTTCCACAATTATCAGACGGACAAATTTCCAAACTTGTCGGCACAACAAAGCCAACCATCAATGGCGTTCGCAACCGAACTCATTGGAATATCAACAATATCAAGCCACGCGACCCGGTCGCCTTGGGACTGGTTGCCCGCGACGACCTAACCGCCGCTATTGAAAAGGCTAACCGGGCCTTCGAACGTGCTGAAAAGCGCAAAGCCAAGGCCTCCAAGAACTATCAGCCAGTTGAATTGCCTGAAGCAACAATTGAAGAACAGGCGCCTGTCGTAACAGAAGCGGTGGCGAAGGATAGAGTAATTGCAGAAAAAGATCTGACGGCCGAAGATGTTTTCGGAGGGGCTAAACCTGCGCCAGAAACAGTGACCGAGAATACGGTAGCCGAGAAAAAAGTTCCTGTCGCTCCTCCAGATGACGGAAACCCTTTTGCAGCTTTAGGTCAACTAATAACCCCAAATAAGGGAAAGACAGAAGAGTCAAAATAGGCACAATTGATCAGAAAAATAGTTGACGGGATCCGCTAATTGATGTCGGGAAAGCCAAACTATCCCTTTGAACGTCTTGAGTATGGTGAAACAAAAGAGGTAATACCCGGCATCTATTGGATCCGGATGCCTCTACCCTTCGCGCTCAATCACATTAATTTATGGCTAATTGCCGACGGTGACGGCTGGACAATAATTGATACTGGTTACAACTCTGACGATACGCGTAAATTTTGGGAAAATATCTTTTCGAAATTGTTGGGTGGCAGACCGGTAAAACGTATAATTGTTACCCATTTTCATCCTGATCATGTTTCCCTAGCAGGATGGCTAATTAAAAAATGGAAGGCCCCCATATGGATGACCTATTCAGAATGGATGCAGGCCCAGCTTAATCGATTTGGTGGGCCGACAGCTGATATCGATGCACGAATGGATTTTTATACAGAACACGGCATGGAAAAATCTGGAATTACTGGTTATCGGGAAACTCGGCCCGATTTCTCCAAAATTATTTTGCCATTACCCACAAGTTTTAGACGTTTGATCGATGCGGAGGAGTTTCCTATTGGAGATCACAATTGGCGTGTTATCACTGGTGCGGGGCACTCTCCAGAGCACGCGGCCCTATGGTGCGAAGACCTTAACATCCTAATCTCCGGTGATCAGGTGCTACCGCGGATATCGACCAATGTTAGCCTTCAATGCAATGAGCCGGATGGCGATCCGTTGCGGCTATATTTATTAAGCTTGGAAAAGTTTCGATGTTTGGCAAAGGATGCCCTTATTCTGCCGTCACATGATCTGCCATTCCATGGCCTACATCAACGGATCGATGCCTTAGGAGAACATCACGCGGAAAGGCTCGAGGCCGCTTATGAAGCTTGTGTAGAACCCAAAACCTCAAGGGAATTAATCCCGGTTTTATTTAAACGGCAGCTTGATAGCCATCAGCTTGGCTTTGCGATTGGCGAGGCCATGGCCCACGCCAACTACCTGGTTACAGATGGGCGTTTAAGAAAAGCGCGAGCTAACGATGGCATTATCCGCTATTCACAAGCTTAAGGGCTAGGTGTATTAGTCTCTCCGAGCTTGTGCCTCAAGCTCACGAAGTGCCCGGCGATCAATTTTCATCAACGTTGTTCGCGGCAGCATGTCAACAAAAGCCATTTCCTCCGGCACTTTATAGCCACCAATTTTTTGTACACTCTCCTTAAGCTCAGCGACTAATATATCATTTACTTCGATGCCCGGTTTCAAAACTATAAAAGCCTTCGGCTTGGTAAGACCGTCCGGGTCGTCATAGGAAACTACAGCAGCTTCCAAAACGCCATCATGTTCTGTAATCGCTGCCTCTACCTCGATTGGCGAAACCCAAAGCCCTTTGACTTTAAAGACATCGTCGCTGCGACCAGAGAACCAAAAAAATCCATCTTGATCAAACTGCAACGTGTCACCAGTTCGCGCCCATTCTCCAACGAAAGTTTCTCGGCTCTTCTCAAGTTTACGCCAGTAGAAGAAACAGGTGGTGCGGCTACTAATCCATGCTTCTCCATCAGTTTTTGGCTCAGTAACCTCGTTACCATAATCATCCATTAATTTTACATCATATCCAAAGACAGGTTTACCAAGACTGCCACGCCGATATTCTTTCGGACGATTGGCGATCCACTCATACGTGATTTCAGAGGACCCTATTGAATCATGGATTTCAAGATCGAAAAGCTGTTCAAATTTTTCAAATACTTCTGGTGGCATTTTTTCTGAAGCCGATGTCACCAATTCAAGAGAGGTAAAATCCGGCAATCTCTCTTGTTCAGCATACAGCAAAAGGTTTTTTATAATGGTAGGAACAGTAATAAACTTATTGGGTTTGGTTTTTTCGATTATGCTAACGACATTTTCTGCTGTTGGTGGAAGGCGGGAAATAACGCTAGTCGCGCCGAAATAAAATGGAATAAGAACTGCCGGCCATATGCCGTGAGTAAAGTATTTCTTAGAGGTCGCATGAACAATGTCATCTGGTCCGTATTCCATAAAGGCGCCGTGACGTTCAGGAACTAGACAGAAATCATGAGCTAAATGGGTAATGCCTTTAGCAGCACCAGTCGTGCCACCGGAATAAAACATATATGCAACGTCATTGTGATGAAGTGGTAATGGGATGAAGGTTTGAAATTGGCCTTCAACCATCTCAGCGTAGGTCAGAGTATTACGATCTCCGGATTCAGGGGCGTCACCAATATTTTCACCTCGGACAATTACATTTTCCAAGGTCCATGGCATGTCATCAGAAATTTCAGCAAGTTTCTTGGTTTGCTCTATATCAATAAACAAAGATTTAGCCGCTGTATCCCTCAGAAAATAAAGAAGGTTCGGGGATTTATATGCATCAGAAACTACTACAGGAACAATACCCGCACGGATAGCTCCGAACCAAATGGCAAGAAATTCAACACTATCAGTCCCAAATAACAATATCCGTGATCCTGATTCGACCTTAAGCGTCTTAAGGCCATTAGCTGCTCGACATACCAATCCGAGGAACTCTTCGTAGGAATATTGTCGCTCGTCTACAATAAGCGCAGCAGAGCTCTTGTTTTCGGTCGACATATGTTTGTCAAGAACGACCGAGGTAGGATTAAAATATTCTGGAACCTCCGGATCGTTCCAAGTCTGCCATTCTTTACCGAAGATAATATCCTTGTGGTCACTCAATTTTTCGTCTTTCTCATGAATTTTATTGGAGCTTTTCGCAATTTAGGCTCTCACATCTTATTCAGGCAACAGGGCTGCCAGGAAAAACCTATATTGCGCCTTCTTTCCGTGCCCCGGCTATCTCTTCATCAGATAGGCCGACAACAGTTTTTAAAATTTCCTCTGTGTGTTCGCCCAGTAATGGTGAACGTTCAACGTCGGAGGGGGAGTCTGATAGTTTTACGGGATTTCCCACTGTCAAATATTTGCCACGTTCCGGATGATCCACCTCAACGATGGTACCCGTTTCCCGCAGAGATTTTTCTTCCGCCAACTCTTTCATTGATAAAATAGGGCCGCACGGAATATTTAGCGGATTACAAAGATTCATGACCTCAAATTTATCTAAGGTCATAGTCCATTCCTCTATAGCATCAAAGATTGGTTTTATCTTATCAAGCCGATCCGCCGGTTTCGCATAATCCGGGTCTTCTTTCCATTCTGATTTTCCAATCAGATCACAAATATTTCCCCATACGGCTGCCTGTGTAATAAAATATACATAAGCATTCGGATCTGTTTCCCAACCTTTACATTTGAGGATCCAACCAGGCTGGCCGCCACCGGAATCGTTCCCGGCACGGGGCGTTGCTTCTCCAAATTCAATACCTTGACCAAACTGGCTATATTCCTTTAACGGACCGCGGGTTAGTCGCTGCTGATCACGGAGTTTTACACGGGATAGGTTCAACACCCCGTCTTGCATGGCGCATTCAACGCGCTGGCCTTTTCCTGATTGTTCGCGATGGAAAAGCGCCGTAACAATTCCAAAAGCGAGGTGCAGGCCTGTGCCAGAGTCGCCGATTTGAGCACCCGTCACAATGGGGGGACCACCCAAGAAACCCGTCGTTGAGGCAGCACCGCCTGTGCACTGGGCAACATTTTCATAAACCTTGCAATCCTCATATGGACCGGGACCAAAACCCTTTACAGAGGCGTATATCATTCGCGGGTTGATTTCCTGAATCTTTTCCCAAGGGAACCCCATCCGGTCAATCGCACCCGGCGCGAAATTTTCAACCATCACATCACATTCTTTGATAAGTTTGCTGAAGATCTTTGCCCCCGCCTCTGTCTTAGGATTTAACGTTACACTCCGTTTATTATGGTTCAGCATTGTAAAATATAGGCTGTCGACATTGGGGATGTCTTGCAATTGGCCGCGGGGTGCGTCGCCAACACCTGGCCTTTCAACCTAAATCACATCCGCACCGAACCAAGCCAACAACTGCGTACATGTTGGACCAGACTGAACATGTGTCATGTCCAAGATTTTTACACCTTCCAGAGCTTTGCTCATAATGTCGTCCCTCTCTCTGACAATTAAATTACGTTACTTTTTTGCTACAACGCTTTGGGGGTTAAGATTACCGATACGACCACTCTCTGTACCCGCAGCAGGATCTATAACCGCATTCACCAATGTAGGCTTGCCAGATTCCATTGCTGTATTAACGGCCTTAGAAAGCTCATCTGGAGAAGTAACGTTAAATCCCACCCCACCAAAAGCTTCCATCATTTTGTCGTAGCGCGCGTCCTTCACAAATACCGTCGTGGCAATGTCATCCCCAGCTGAATTCTCATCTGTTCCCCGATAGATACCGCCATTATTAAATACTACGACGCAAATTGGCAGGTTGTAGCGGCAGATTGTCTCTACCTCCATACCGGAGACGCCAAAGGCGCTATCTCCTTCAATCGCTAACACAGGGTTTCCTGTTTCAACTGCCGCTGCGATCGCTGTACCCATACCAACTCCCATTACACCCCAGGTCCCAACATCCAGCCGTTTACGTGGCTGATACATATCGATAATGCTACGAGCAAAATCGAGTGTATTTGCACCTTCATTGACTAGGATGGCATCGGGCCGTTCTTTAATGATCGTACGCAGTGCACCGAGGGCCCCATGATAATCCATCGGAATATTGTTATTCTGCAACCGCGGAGCCATACGGGCGACATTACTATCGACCTTTTCCTTCACTGCGCTGGTCCAGACCTTTGGAGGTACTTCCCACGTTTTACCCATACCGTCCACCAAAGCAGAGACACAGGAGTAAATATCACCAACTACTGGTGCGACAATTCCCAAATTGCTATCCATTTCGCGTGGTTCTATATCGATATGTATGAATTTCTTCGGTTCAAGCCCCCATGCTTTGCCCTTGCCATGGGACAATAACCAGTTCAGCCGAGCGCCGATTAACATTACAACATCAGATTCTTTAAGAACGAGAGATCGCGCAGCCCCAGCAGACTGAGGATGGGTGTCCGGCAAGAGCCCTTTCGCCATACTCATTGGGAGATAAGGAATACCGCTTGTTTCAACCAGCGCGCGCACTGCATCATCAGCCTGCGCATAAGCTGCCCCCTTGCC
>CAYZDH010000037.1:0-3795 GCA_964477025.1 uncultured Rhodospirillaceae bacterium
GAGGGTTAAGATAGCCCATTGCTGCAGATAGGCGGTGGTCGTCAGGATGATAAGAAATTGATGTAGGAAACCAGCCATCGACAAAGGACCCATTCTGGTCATCTTGACGCTGAAAACCGGCATTTTCTAACACCCGAGTTGCCGCGTGAGAAAAACCGCACCACTGATCTTCCTTAACTCGTCGGATAGTTATGGGGCCACTCTTCCCATGCAATTCGCCGTCAAAGTCCTGGTCGGATTCTAGTTTCTTAAAATAGGGTAGTACTTCATCCCAACCCCAACCGTCGGCTCCAAGCTCTACCCATTCATCATAATCTTCAGGTGACCCTCGGTTAGCCATCTGTGCATTAATACTAGAGCCCCCGCCAATCACACGTGCCTGCTCCATAAATCGCAACGGTGTTTCACCCGACCGATTGCTATTGTTTTCCGCCTGGCGGACTTTAAGCTTTGACCAGTGATAAGAGGGATTAAATGATGCACCCATCGCATAAGAAGAACGAATATCCGCAGGCTCATCACCTGGCTCAAAGTCCTTACCTGCCTCTATTAACAATACCTTGTTACTAGGATTCTCGGACAAACGACTTGCAAGAACGCATCCTGCAGAGCCCCCTCCGGCAATGATAAAATCATATTTCATAATCATTTCAGGATGCCAGAAGGCTCTCAAATTGCAAGGGGCTGAAACAGCTACTTAGGGCTGTTAGGTCGGGTGATTATAAAAATTGCTGACGGTATCAAAAACCCGCCAACAATTGTCGGGAGCACCCAATCATCCGCGATGCCAAAAATAATCCAAAGAAAACTCCCAGCCATCGTCACAATTGCCATGAATTTCACTCGAACGGTTATTACCCTGTGCTGTTGCCAATCACGCAATGACTCACCAAATTTTGGGTGATTGTATAACCAGTTATGAAATTTTTCCGATGTTTTAGAAAAAGCCCAAAGAGCCACCAGTAAAAATGGAGTGGTTGGAATTCCCGGCACAAACACGCCAATAAAACCAAGCGAGACAGCAAACCAACCAAGCGCCAAAAGAAATGGTCGGGTTAACAGGCGAGTTAGGGTGACATTTTTCTTCTTTTTGTCTTCGTTCATTGGCCCAGGGCGTTCTAAGTTTTTATAATTAATAAAATTAAAATTTCTAAAATTCTAAGAAATTTTCTCAACAAACTGTAAAATTATCTGCTTTAGAACTGAATAAGACGAGACCCACGCCTACCTAGGTTGATGATTTTTGTCCTTGGCCCGGGACAAGGACAATCATTGTTGCAACCAACGCAAATGCAGCGGACACATAGAATACCTCATTGCCCAGACCATTATCCATTAGCCAACCATACAGTAACGGTGTTCCTCCTTGGCCAAGCGTGTAGCCAAGTGTAACAAATCCAAATGCGGTTCCAACGCTTCCAGGCGGAGACGCCCTTCGGACCAATATATCCCGCGAGGCGTTATATAGCCCACGCATTAATCCCCCCAGGACGCCTGTGGCAAAGACAAGCCAAAGAGATAAGACGCCAGTCCCCAAAAGAATGAGACAAGCCGCCAAAATAAGAAAACAGGCAACAACAACTAAATATTCAAAACGAGACCAATCTGCGAGCCACCCACCCGGCAATGCACCCACAATTGCCGCAGCAAGAAAGCACGTTACAAAAACACCTGCGATTTCTGGGGTAACATCATAAACTAAAGGCAGAGCGAGTATAGCAAACGAGGTCATCCCGGTTCCTGACGCCGAACTGGCAACGTAAAATAGAAAGAATAGTATTAATGGTCGGGTCAGCATAATCCGCCAATCGGCCTTCTTCGCGTGATCTTTCGTCACCCCTGGTGCTTCTAGATTGCTTGTATCGGTATTTTCATCCCTCAGGGTCTTTCCAAATAGAACTAGGATAATCGCCATGCCAATACTCAGTAAGCCGGCGAAGATTAATGCTGTCTGCCAACCAAAGATGGTGCCAAGCGGCACCATAACCATAGGGGCCGCGGCGTAGCCAATTGAACCGCCAAAGGTGTGCGAAGCAAAGGCCTTGCCGTGATGGCTCCTGCGAACACTAGCCGATAAGATTGAGAAATCAGCAGGATGAAAAACCGCATTGCCGATACCTGCAATAAAAGCCGCAGAAAGAATAACTAAGTAGTTTGGCAAGAGGCCCGCGATGACCATGGCACACCCCATTAGCACCATACCGGCAATCAGTATTACTCGGGCTCCAACTTTATCTACCAGCAGTCCAATAGGCACCTGAACGATTGCCGTCGAAACAAAATATAGTGTCATCGAAAAGGCTATTTCGGTAACGCTGACGCCAAGGTCGCTTACAATGAATGGAAACATCATCGGGAGAACCATGTGATAAAAATGGCTAACCAAGTGGCCTGAACCGATCAACCAAATGGCTATGCGCTCTCGAGGTTCTAAGGACTTAGGAATGGCAGTAGTCATGCCGTCTTACCTTTACGGGTACTGCCGTTTAGCAAAACAGTGGATGCCCCTATCATGGTAAATGCTGCAGAGGCATAAAATACGTAGCTCGGCGAGAAGGTATCAAAAATATATCCATAAACCATACCGCCAAGTGCCTGGCCAACGGTAAATCCAGTGCTGACAAAAGCGAATACAGTTCCCACCGGCAAATGCTCAATCACACTGCGAACAGCGACATCTCGGGTTGCATTCACACCGCCCCGCATTGCTCCGGCAACACACAACGTGACAATAACCACCCAAAAGGACATTAAACCTGTGCCAACGAGAAAAATCGCGGCTGCCGCAATACCAAAACCTGCCAACATTACAATATCAAACCGTTCAATTTTATCCGCTAAGATTCCTCCTGGCAGAATAAGGACCAGCGTACCAATCTGATATGCCGTAAGGGCCCCGACAACAGCGACAGCCTCCAAACCGTAGATAGGTTGAAGCGTCAATACTGAGAATTGCGTTACCCCAAAATTGCCCAGTGATGAAAATACATAGAATGCAAAAAACAACATAACGGGACGTGACTTCAGAAGGTCCCGTATACTATCTCCTACGGGCGTTTTCTTTTTAACCTTATTGCCTTCGATAATGCGACCACCAAAAATTACCAGCAGCAAGGTTGTTGCCACACCTAAAAGACCCAGCGCCATCATCGCAAAACGCCAGTCTGTGGCGTAAAGCAACAATCCAGCTGTAGGCGCGCCAACGATAAATCCGATCTGCCCCGAGAAATTATGGATCGAGAAAGCACGGCCGATACGAGATTTTTCGACCGATGCGTCAAGCAACGAAAAATCCGCTGGGTGAAAAACCGAATTACCAATCCCGGCTATCGCCATCAGGGAAACCAGCATCCAGTAGGAAGACGCTAGATAGCCAATTAAAAATATAGAGACTGAGGTAAGCAGCAGGCCGCTAACTAAGACGCGGCGCCCGCCCACCCGTTCCACAACCAGGCCCATTGGGGTCTGGAATAAGCCGGTGGTGACTGAGAACACGCCAAGTGAAAGACCCCATTCTAGTGCGCTAATCTGAAAAGTACCCATCATGGCAGGTGCAATCGGCGCAAATGCGATCCAGTACAAATGGCTCAGCATATGAGCAAGGCCAATCAAGCTTATGGCCTGCACTTCACGTTTGGGAAAGCCTATAACAGCTTCCATTGAGAACTCCCGGTCTAACAGGTGATCGGATTCAGAAATTGCGGTTATACCGCCAATCCACAGATTAGGATGGTATTTAATTTGTGACAATTGGCAAGGAGCAACAACAGGTATTCAATAATCAAGTTGCTGAAT
>CAYZDH010000037.1:3895-16405 GCA_964477025.1 uncultured Rhodospirillaceae bacterium
GTCTGGCTGATGATAACCAGAAGGATGCTGCAGCCAACCGACCCATAAGAGATAAAGTTTGAGGAACTAAGCGGAAGTATTCCATTCTTCGGTGTATATATAGGGGATAACAGTCCACTAAATAGGGAGAGCAAACAATGACTATTAAAACACTTGGCTTTATAGGGATTGGCAACATGGGTGCACGGATGGTGCCACACATCGCCGCCACAGGAATTCCGATCCATATTTTTGATTTGAATCAAGACGCTACTCAGTCTCTTGCGCGTTTACATAACAACATTGTTGTAGAAACGACAGCCTCCGCTGTCGCCAGAGCTGCTGATGCGGTAATCACGATGTTACCAGCGGCACCTGATGTTAACCTTTGCGCATTGGGCGAGGATGGATTAGCCGAAGGATTCTCAAAAGGAGACATCCTAATTGATATGAGCTCCTCGCAACCTTGGATGACTGTTGAGCTCAATGAGGCCCTCGCGGCCAATGGTATTCATATGATTGATGCACCCGTATCCGGCGGCACGCGTGGTGCGGATGAGGGCACACTAACGTTAATGATTGGTGGCAAGAATGAACATGTTGAACGCTGCTTACCAATGTTAGAACCCATGGCAAAGCATATTTTTCGTACTGGTGATGTCGGTTCGGGTCATGCCCTAAAAACACTGAACAACCTGCTTAGCGGTCTAAATACGGTGGCTGCGGCCGAAGCGCTCATGATTGGTACCCGTTTTGGCCTTGACCCCGAGGTTATGTGTGATGTGATCAATGAATCGACGGGTATGAATTCTGCAACTAAGCGGAATATGAAAGAACATGTTATTTCACGGAAATTCGGTGGTGGTTTTGCTTGGGATTTAAAGTTCAAGGATTACAAAATCGCGATGGAGTTGGCGCGGGTAACACAGACCCCCGTTCCATTCAGTGCACTCGGTTTTCAGCTATATGAGTCAGCCAACACCTGGATCGGGGATACAACTGATAAACAAAGTATCGAATATGTTCGCTGGTATGAGCATTTCGCGGGGTCAGAAATCCGAAAAACAGCCAACGACAGCTAGATCCCGGCGCTTGCAACAGCCGCAATCAGGCGTCACGATTATTAAAACGAATAGGAGAGCCAATATGCCAAAAGGTCAACTTCGACATATTGCAATCTCGGTACCCGACAAGGATACCGCCGCAAAATTTTACGAAGAAACGTTTGGGCTGGAAAGAGTTTCAGAATCTCGTGTGGCCACGCGTCTTTCGGATGGGGTAATGAATTTAACATTACTGCAATTTCAGACACAAAAAGATGCCGGGGATGAACGTGGCAAGGATTTTGTAGGTGTCCATCATTTTGGGTTCTGGGTCGAAGACACTGATGCAGTTATATCTGAAGTTGAAAACCACGGCGGCAAGTATCATCCCGGCCCAGAAGACACTAAAAACTCTGAAGTTAAGTTTAGAGATCCAAATGGTATTGTATTTGATATTTCTAGCCATGGGTGGGATGGCGCTAAGCGGTAGAAAATGAAATGAAACGTAAAAATCTGTCATCCCCCTATCAACAGTCGAGGTCTTATTCGCCAGCTGTTATAACAGAGGGTGGCAAGACAGTATGGCTATCAGGGCATCTCGCCTGGGAAGACGAACAGGGGCGTGCCCTTGCTGGAGACTTTGAATGACAAGGTCGCTGTATATTTAGAAATCTAGCGGCGACAATGGCTGAAGTCGGGGGGACGTTAGACGATATTGTCACTATGACGACCTTTCTCACTAATGTTTCAAATAACACACGCTTTGTTGAAATTCGCAAAGAATTTTTTTCCGAAAATTCCTACCCCGCTTCAACTCTAATTACGGTTGCAGCCTTAAATAGACCGGAGCTACTCGTCGAAATAAATGCCGTAGCTGTAGTGACATAAACCAAAGACCAAACGCGGCATATCTATGCTTGCCCTTGCGTGGCGCCATAACTATTGTGCGGGCCAGAATTTGGCCTCACTAAAGTGGCTGGATTTGTATTTTGTTAATCAATTTTCCATGGGAGAGAATATGTATTCAGTGATGAAAAAGGCCCTTCCTCTTGCAGCTATTGCGGCTGTGGGTCTGGGCGTCACCCCGTTAATTGCGGCGGATGCGTCTCATTTCGAAGGCAAGACCATGAAGATCGTCATTCCTTACGGCCCAGGCGGCACCTACGATAAATATGGTTTCGCATTTTCACGTGTCATAGGAAACCATATACCGGGCAAGCCAACCGTCATACTTCAGCATATGCCTGGAGCTGGCGGAGCCAAAGCAATGGCATATGCCTACAATGTAATGGCGAAAAACGGCCTCAACATGATTGTTCCTTTGGACAACACCGTTGTGAATAAGCTTATGCGGCCTAAAAAGATGAAATATGAAGCTGAAAAATTTAATTATTTAGGTTCAAGTAATCAAACGAATATTATTCTTGTTACGCGCACTGATAGAGGCGTTAACTCGATAATGGACATGAAGAAAGTTGCATTAATCGGTGCCACGAGTGGTAAATACTCAAGTGGATATTTAACCCCTATGTTGGCTATGGGCCTTCTTAATCTTAAAGGTAAAATGGTTACTGGTTACAAGGGCTCGTCGCGTTCTATCTTCGCAGTTGAAAAAGGTGAAGCTGATATGGCAGCCTTTAACTGGCTTGCTTGGGCATCCAAGGTGCCTCATTGGTTTAAAGGCAAAAGACCTTTCGCCAGAGCTATCGTGCAAGTTGGTTTCTTTAAAGACCCCGACTTACCTGACGTACCTATGCTTACTGATCTCGTGCCGAAAAGCCAAAGGGCAGTAGTGAATTTTATAGCTTCAGCTGGTCCCTTAGGTCGTGGCCTTGCGATGCCACCCGGTGTGAAACCCTCAATCATTAAGACTATGCGCAACTCATATTCTGCAATGAACAATGATCCGGCCTTTGCGGCTAGGCTCAAGAGAGCAAAGCTTCGTTTAATTCCAAGCGAGGGCGCAACAATTCAAAAGATTGTTGAAAAGGTTCTTAGGGAAACCAGCCCAGCCGTTATCAAACAAGCTCGAAAGATCATTTTTGGAGAAGGTTAATCCTAACTCAAAAATTTAAATGAGGGCCGCCCCAGTGGGGCGGCCTAAATTTTAGGATAGCAGAACCAACAACCCCCCTTTTTTAGCACCGGTAAAATGATATTTCTTAATTAAAGAGAAGAGATCAGTCCCTTCCTATCATTGCCACAAGAATGCCCATCCTCACGTATAAGCCATATTTCATTTGGCGAAAGTAAGCCGCCCGCGGATCGGAATCTAGTTCAGCTGGAATTTCACCAACACGTGGCAAGGGGTGCATTAGAACTAAATTTTCCTTAGCCCGGTCCATGTCCTCCCTGGTAACGGCATAAGAGAAATCGATTACCATCGTATCGGCCAACCTTTCTCTCTGTACCCGAGTTACATAGAGAATATCCGTTTTCTCGATAATTGGACTGAGATCTATATACTGAGAATCTTCACTCATTAAATAGGAGCTGGGCAAGCTCAGTTCTTCTGGTGAAACGAAATTTAGTTGAACGTCGTACATCCGTAATAGTTTTACGAGACTGTGGACAGTACGGCCATGTTTAAGGTCACCCATAAGAGTGATCTTAAGTCCATCTATCTGGCCTCGTTCTTTGGAGATAGTGTAGAGATCAAGCAACGCCTGTGTAGGATGTTCCCCTGCGCCATTTCCGGCATTAATTATTGGGACTGAAGCAACAGAAACTGCACGTTCGGTAGCGTCTTCCTCGTAGTGTCTGAGTACCAGCGCATCAGCATAGCATTCAAGAGTACGGATCGTATCCTCCAGCGTTTCCCCTTTGGTCACAGAGGAATAATTGACCTCGTTGATTGGAATAACGCTGCCACCAAGACGCGTCATTGCAGCATAAAAGCTCGAAGACGTCCTGGTAGAGGGTTCGTAAAACAAATTAACAATCGATTTACCGGTTAGAGGCATCGTTCGCCCAACCGACAAGCGTGCTGCGAGCGCAAACACCTCATCGATATCGTTTCTTGAAAATTGATCCACTGAAACAACGGCCAGACGCCAGGGAATATCTAGGCTATCCATTTAATAGGTATCCATCAGAGACTGCTTTAATCGCCAAGCGTTACTGATTAAATACTGCAGGCTTAATAGAATCGACAAATCTAAGATTAACTCCCACCATCTCTGGGAGGATTAATCGCGGCTCGCTACAAGGACGCAGGCGATAGCCGCCAATGAGGTTGCAGCCGCAAACCAAAAGACATTGAGGGGTGTCCCTATATCAACAAGCCATCCCGCGACTACGGGAGCAGCACCGTTTCCTATCGTAAAGCCAATTGTCACAAAGGCTACCACACCACCCAGCAACTCCGGTGGTGCGTCATTGCGGACCATTAGATCACGAGAAGGCGCCACTATACCTTTTGTAATACCGGCGACTATTAACATCAAAACGCATACCCAGAAGGTGACCAAGCCTGTAGCTGCAATTGCTGTCACGAAAGCGGCAATCAGCATCGTGATGATCAAAACAAGATCATGGCGTTTGGTTTTATCTGCAATAAAACCGCCAGCGATCACACCTACCGATGCCGCAATCAGATAGGCCAGCAAAATAATTCCAGCGAGACTTTTAGTGACACCAAAATGCGCAACTAGAACAACAATTGTTAGACCGCTCAGGGCACTAGTCGACGCAGATGATGTTATAAAATAGACAAAATGGGATAGAATCCGCCGCGAGAACAGGGCGTCTTTGGTCCTACGCAATTGCCCTACCCCCTTTTTTTTACGTGGCGTTGTATCAATCAAAACGGCCTGTAAGATTAAAATTCCACCCGCAATTAATAGACCGCATAAACCCGAAATGAATAACGCTGTGCGCCAATCGGTCAATGCTTCAAGAATGGGCATTATTATAGGAACGGCAAAAAAGCCAGCCGAGCCACTAAAACTGTGAATACTAAACGCCCGACCAAGTTTATTTTCTCCAACCGATGAGGATAAAATGACATAATCACATGGATGAAAAACACAGTTTCCTGCACCCGCAACCATAAATAAGACGAGTAAAGCCCAGTACGAATGAGTTAATCCCGCCAGCGTTATTGCACCGGATAAAATAAACATACCGACAAAGAGAACCCGTTTAGCCCCTATACGATCTACCAACATTCCCGCCGGTAGTTGTAACGATGCACCAGCCAGAAAAAAACCAGACGTAATAAGTCCAAGCTCCGCATAACCAACTTTCAAATCGGCCGCCATCGCCGGCAACAAAGGGGCAAGACAAAGCACATAAAAATGACTGATAAAATGACCACCACTAATCAGCCCGATAACCGCCATTTCCTGGCCACTTGAACGCTGAATAGGGTCTCCTGCAGAGTTTACGGGAACATTCATATCCGTATCATAAAATAGAAAGGATTGGCTGCGGGAATTACTTAAGGGTTGGAAGCCTGACGGGCAAGAAAAATACGATGACTAACTTAAATCGAACCTTTGGAGTAAATTGATAAAGCATATAAAATAAGCTCTTTTTGAGGTACAAGGTCGTGCGTCAATGCTAGTAATCAGAGAGCACCCATCACTGGGGTCGACAAGCCTCACTGCGGCACCTAATTTTGCTATGTTGCCTGTCAAATTGATTGAGGATTACCAACTAACAAGAACGACGAAGAACTAACGCAAAAACTCCATCGCATTCTTTAATTGAAATCAAAACGTGCCCTGTCTGAGAACAAAATGCTTTAAAGTCTTTTGGTGCGGCCGGGTCCGTAGCCAGCACCTTCAATTCTGAACCAATTTCTACCGACTTGATCGCTTTTCGAGCACGGAGCACAGGCAAGGGGCACTTTAGTCCTTTAGCATCTAAATGACCCGACATATGACCTCTTACAATTATGGCTGGGGCGCCTGGGATCGAACCAGGGATCACGGGATCAAAACCCGTTGCCTTACCGCTTGGCTACGCCCCATCTAGAAGGCGGAAAATAGGGGTGTTTAAATCATACCGCAATAGATTCCCGTAATTTCTTCTTAAATATCAGCGAAAATTCTAATATAAAATTGGGTTAGGGTCCTTCTAGGGGTTTTTTAATGTTAAAATTCGATATTTTATGGCATAGATTTTATCAATTTCGGCGGGCGTTAGACTAAGGGGGTCATTTGTTGTTAGACCATTTAATTTACCGAAAAATTAAGCTTTTTAAGCATGGTAGTTAATCAGTCTCCATGGAGCGTGAAGGGTGTCGACCCCGAAGCACGGGGAGCTGCGAAAAGTGCGGCCCGGCGCGCAGGCCTTACGATCGGCTCATGGCTTAGTCAAACTATTCATGCCACCGCTGCAGAACAATTAATGAGGTCAACGCAAGGACATACCGCAAGCGGCGAAAACCCCAGTCAAAGCCGGTTTTCTCAGGATCATAACCCGGAAAGTCAATATAATCCTTCTCAGGAATATAACTCTAGCCAGAAATTTTATCCGAACGCAGGTTATACTGGGTCAACTGGTTTTAAAAACACCCAACAATCACGGCCATCATACAGTTATAGTCAACAACCGGATCCTGGTTACCAAATTGGATCAAAGCCAATACCTACGCCAACAATTCAAGAACTTTTTGATAGTATCCAATTATTGAATAGCCGACTAGAACAAGCAGAATTAAAAACAAATGCAACATTAGAACCGCTAGCTGAACAGGTTACCCAGCTTTCAAAAAAAGTTGATCAAGTCAAAGCGGAGAAAGAGCCCTCGACAGTTACTGTCGAACGCGCGGTGATCCGCATAAAGGAGCGGCTAGATAAAATGGAAGAGGGTCACAACAAATCTGTAAGGCCACAAGAAAGCTGGTGGCGAAGGAACCGCGACTAAATACTTTACCTGTTTATTCTGATGTTAACATACGCACTTCACTATAAAAGGTAGTGCTATCGCGGGTACCGAGCCCAATTACTAAAAGTTTTTATTCCACTAATTAGTGGAATAGTTTCATACGACAGAGAAAGTCGAAGAGATAAAACGATCCAACGCTCAATCAGGTTAATATTGGGACTCTAAAAGATGACTTTCATCAAACCGACTTCACTTTAGAAATTTTTTAATGACCCGATTCTGTATCCACAGGGATTTTCAAAGAATTCTAAGAAATAAAATGCGTAGGTTGGACCCACCAGTTAGGGTAATTACCAGATATAGATCGACCTGCATCTTTGGCTAACGTTTCATTATCAAAAAGCCCAAAACAGGTCGCCCCACTTCCCGACAACCTTACCAAACGACAACCCGTTTCTGCTGATAATATGTCCAAGACCTCCTTTATTCCGGGCACTATTTGAATCGCTAGGTCCTGTAGATCATTTCGCTGATGAGCGAGGAACTCATATAATACTTCAGTATCTTCAATCGGCTGTAATTCAACCCTTTGGGAAAAACTACCTCGATGCATCTTAAAGACCTTGAGGGTAGAAATAGGGATCCCAGGGTTTATCAAAAGCACCCCAAGAGGTGGCAAGCTTTCCACTTTGGACACGCTTTCTCCTACCCCACTCATTCGCGCTGCTTTACTCAAGATACATACCGGTATATCGGCTCCAAGCTTTAAACCGAGGGTCGCCAAATCTCCGTCTACAAGACCCGTCTTCCAAAGCAGATTAAGCGCCTTCAGTGTCGCTGCTGCATCGGCTGAGCCACCACCAATTCCTGACGATACAGGCAAATTCTTTTTTAGCGTAATATGAGCGCCACCCTGGTGGCCGGTTTCCCTGGCAAGCGCTTTCGCTGCTCTAACAATGAGATTATCATCATTTGCCTGGAGTGAGCTCCCGAAGGGACCATTAATTTGAAAATACAGTTTCTCGTGCTGCCTCACCTGGATTAGGTCGCCATGAGAAGTAAAGCCCACTAGACTATCGAGCTCATGATAACCGTCAGCGCGACGGCCCGTGACATGAAGGTAAAGATTAATCTTCGCTGGCGCATGAATTGCAACAGCACCGAGAGGTGTTTCCGTAGAAACGTCCGTCAACTTCTCTTATCCTTGTCTTTTTGTTCATTCAAACCGTCACGCATTTTTTTTCTTATTATCGGAATTAGTTCCTTTTCAGGATCCAGCGATAGAACACGTTTCCATTGAAATAGTGCTTCGAATTTTCTTCCTACCCGCCAATATGCATCACCAAGATGATCGTTAATCGTTGGGTCTTCAGGCCTCAAACTAACTGCCCTTTCTAAATTCTTTGTTGCACCAGCAAAATCCCCTAGTCGATACAAAACCCAACCGAGACTATCAACAATATAACCATCATTTGGCCTTAGCTCGACGGCCCGAGCAATCAAATTCTTGGCCTGCCCAAGGTTAACGCCCCGATCCACCCAAGAATAACCCAGATAATTAAGCAGAAGGGGCTGTTCAGGACTCAGTTCAAGAGCGCGGAGAAAATCTATCTCAGCATTTTGCCAGTTCTTTGTCCGTTCAAAAGCAATCCCTCGAGCATAAAGCAAAGCCCAATGAGTTTCATCTAAATCACTTATTCTCTTTATACCCCGATTGTATGCATTAATGGCTTTTCCAAAATGTTTTTTCGAACGATAGAGGTCTCCAATTCTTGTGAGTGGTTCAAATCGATCTTTACGCTCTACGGCCATTTGTCTGAGCAACGTGATTGCTTCCTCTGTTCTCCCCATTTCATCAAGAGTAGAAGCCCGGCGTAACCGCGCGGACCAATACAAAGGTGATTTTTGGCTCACTTGATTGTAAAGTGTTATCGCTTCTTCACCACGTGACAAAGACTCAAGCAAGCCACCGAGAAGCAATTGGGCCAAGGGAAATGATGGTCGTAACCGAAGCGCCAACCTGCCATAGATTAATGCTAAGTCAGAAGAGCCCCCCTGCGCGAGGGTGCCAGCTATATTAAAAAAAACTTCTGCTAAGCCATCCCGCGCTGTTGCGACAAAGGCGGTTGGCGAACCTTTTGCAGCGACCCTTTCTAGGGCCCCTTCAAGAACATCACTGGTATATTTTTGTATATAACGTTTATAGAGTTGTTCAGCTTCTGTGTAACGCCCTTGACGTTCGAGGAAAGACCCATACCCCATTATCGTGCGCGCTGACAAACTGCTTTCCGCTGCCTCTTTAAGGGCTTTTTCCGCTAATTTTGTTTTAACGGCTTGCTCATAAATTAACCCCAGATGTAGATGTCTAAGCGCTTTAAAAGCGGTAATTTTTTTCACCGAATCGATAGCCTTTACCGCGCCAACCAGATCTCCTTGAGCAGACTTTATCCAAGCCAGCAATAGTGGGGCCGTAAACCTATTCACGCCACGTTTTGGAATTGAGTTAATTCTCTCTTCCGCTATGGCAAACCTACCCTCCAGGACCTCCTCAACCATTAAACTCAAAACAGCAATTACATCCCCCTCATCGGCTGCAACAATTTCTTTTGCAAGGATGGCCGCTTGGGGCATTTGACCGCTGCCAATTAGTGACAGAAACGTAACACGCCGAACTTTTAGATTACCTTTATCAATTGCTAGTACTTCGCTTAAATAATCTGCCGCTTTCACATAATCCCGCCTGTGATGCGCATAACGACCGGCAAGATACCTTCCAGACGCAGAGGCAGGCTGAAAGCGCGACAGGGCCAGGTTATTAGTTTGAGGTCCGACGAACATCGTAAACTCAGTTAAACCTGAAGCTTTCACGGATGTATTGTTGCTTAAAACTGTAAAAACCAGCGACACCAGTACAAAGCACATTATAGACGGAATCATAGAAACAGATAACGAGCAACCTAAGTTATGGATCCTAATATTTTTCATATTCATAAAGCAAAGACTGTCGGTTCCAAGCTGTTGAAAAAGTTTAAAGACCCATCTTGTTTGTGCGTTACACTAATAATTACCTTAAAAACAAAGATAGTCCTAGAATGGTCAAAAAGCGAGGAACACACAACAACCTCAATCCCAAGAATAAACGTCACATATTGGGATAGTTAGGCCCACCGCCGCCTTCAGGGACGACCCATTTAATATTTTGCGTAGGATCTTTAATATCGCATGTTTTGCAATGTACGCAGTTCTGTGCATTGATTTGAAGTCTTGGCCCTTTGTCGTCGGCATCCTCAACAATCTCATAGACACCTGCCGGGCAATAAAGTTGTTCTGGCGAACCGTAAATCTCAAAGTTCACAGAAATTGGTACCGAAGGATCCTTCAGAGTCAAATGCACCGGCTGGTCTTCTTCATGATTAGTATTGGAAATATAAACCGAGGATAAACGATCAAATGACACCTCACCATCTGGCTTAGGGTACTCAATCTTTGGCGCTTGTGCTGCTGGCAACAGGGCCGTGTGGTCTGCATGCTGTTTAAATGTCCATGGCGCTTTGCCCCGCAACACGAAAGTGTCTAAGGCCGAATATAGGAGCCCAATCCAAAGTCCCCAACGGAAAGAAGGACGGATATTTCTTACCCGGTACAGTTCATCCCAAACCCAACTTTCTTTCAACAAAGCAGGGTAATCGGTGAGCACTTTGCTACCCTCCCCATTCAATTTTGCGAATGCGGCTTCGGCAGCGATCATCCCTGTCTTCATCGCGTTATGACTGCCCAAGATTTATGGAACGTTCAGAAACCCAGCAGCGCAACCGATTAATGCGCCTCCTGGACATACTAATTCTGGAATTGACTGAAAGCCGCCCTCATTCAGTGCTCGGGCTCCATAGGCAATCCTGCGTCCACCCTCAAAAGTTGAGCGCATTGCCGGGTGTGTCTTAAACCTCTGAAACTCTTCAAAAGGAGATAGATGCGGATTTTTATAATCCAGCCCGATGACGAATCCTACTGCAACTTGATTATTTTCAAGGTGATAAAGGAATGAACCCCCATAGGTTTCACTATTAAGCGGCCATCCAATAGTATGAACGACCTTTCCCTGATGATGTTTTTTGGGATCGATCTCCCACAACTCTTTTATGCCGATGGCGTAGGATTGTGGATTGGCATTTGAACGCATATCAAATTTTTCTAATAGTCCCTTTGTTAGTGCCCCCCTACAACCTTCTGCAAAAAAAGTGTATTTAGCATGAAGTTCATATCCTGGCGTGAAGGAATCTTTCTGATTTCCGTCCGCATCTACGCCCATATCCCCTGTCGCAACACCCGCGACGGCGCCATTTTCATCATAGAGTATCTCCGCGGCAGCAAATCCCTCGAATACCTGGACGCCCAATTCTTCGGCCTGTTCTTTGAGCCAACGGCAAAAATTCCCAAGGCTAACAATGTAATTACCTTTATTATGCATTTGAGGAGGGGTCGGCATCTTAAAGGAACCGGTTTTCGTTAGAAAAAGGAAATTATCTTCTTTCGCTTCGGTGTTAAGCGGCGCACCTTTTTGCTTCCAGTCCGGAATGAGTTCGTCTAGCGCTTTTGGTTCTAATACCGCACCAGAAAGTATATGAGCCCCAACTTCGGAACCCTTTTCTAACAGGCAGATTGTCAACTCACTATCATTTTCCGCCGCTAGCTGCGCCAATCGGATGGCTGCCGAGAGACCAGATGGCCCTGCCCCCACTATCGCAACGTCTACTTCCATCGACTCGCGTTCCATCTTTTCCTCTTTCCTATACTGTCATACTGTTTAACTGCGTGCCTTGATGATACTGTTTTCCCATGGCAGAGGAATATAACGCAACCCAGCTTCTAAAATGGTATCTAGAAAGTGGCATCGACGAGGCGCTTGAAGAGCAGCCGATCGATCACTTCATCTCGCAAGCAGCAGCGGAAAATAAAAAAGCGGAATCTATACCGATTGTGTCCGCCGACACAGCATCAAATTCAAAAATACCTGTCGAACTCGTCTCACGTAGCGACACAACTAAATCCGCATACTCCGCCGCAAGAGGAGCAGATACTTTGGAAGCCTTGCGAGAGGCAATGTCGGTATTCGAAGGTTGCCCCCTAAAACAGACCGCAAAAAACTTAGTCTTTGGAGATGGTCCCGCGAGTTCTAAATTCATGTTAATTGGTGAAGCACCGGGTGCCCAAGAAGACCGAGAAGGCCGGCCTTTTGTTGGGCCAGCCGGACAATTACTAGAGCGGATGCTGAAAGCAATTTCGATAGAACGGAGTGATGTTTATATCACCAATATCTTGCCGTGGCGTCCTCCCGGGAACCGTACACCGACTGATTCTGAAATTGCCGCCTGTATACCGTTTATTGAACGCCAAATTGAACTGGTTGCCCCAGAGGTTTTAATTTTGATCGGCGGGGTATCTGCTAAGACCCTATTAGGCACTACACAGGGAATAATGCGAATCCGAGGAAAATGGCTAGAATACAAACGTGAAGGTGGACTGGCAGCGATACCCACTCGAGCCATATTGCATCCAGCATATTTATTACGGTCTCCAGCACAAAAGCGTGAGACATGGATAGATTTACTGGAAATTCAGCAAAGGATGAGCGAGATTTCTCAGAAACTATAAA
>CAYZDH010000038.1:0-16263 GCA_964477025.1 uncultured Rhodospirillaceae bacterium
GATGTACGCCCTTTCTTATCGGTGGGCGGTTCATCTGGGTCTGGCCGGATGATGGGCTCTCCCCGGAGTAGCGTCCCAATTTCATCACCTGACAGTGATTCATATTCGAGCAGAGCCTCGGCAAGGCTTTCAAGCTCACCCCGATTTTCCGTAAGAATTCGTTCCGCTGTCACCATCCCTGTGTCAACGATCCGTCGCACTTCTTCATCAATCATCTTTGCCGTAGCATCAGAAACATTTTTCTTTTGCGCAACTGAGTGACCGAGAAAAACCTCCTCCTCATTATCACTATAGCGCAATGGCCCTAACTTTTCGCTAAAGCCAAATTCTGTTACCATAGCCCTCGCCATCCCCGTGGCTTGACGAATATCATTCGATGCCCCAGTCGTGACATTATCATCACCAAAAACAATTTTTTCCGCTATTCGGCCACCAAAAGCCATAGCAATTTTTGACTCAAGCTGGACTCTTGACATCGACAATTCATCACGTTCCGGCAATGACATCGTTACGCCTAATGCTCGTCCGCGTGGAATAATTGTTACTTTATGTAATGGATCATGTTTCGGTACATGCAGAGCCACAATAGCGTGTCCTGCCTCATGATAGGCCGTCAATTTTTTTTCATCTTCCGACATAACCATCGAGCGACGTTCTGCACCCATCATCACTTTATCTTTAGCATCCTCAAATTCAGCCATTGTCACTAGGCGCTTATTACGCCGAGCTGCCATCAAGGCGGCCTCATTAACCAAATTAGCTAGATCGGCGCCCGAAAAACCGGGCGTGCCGCGCCCGATCACGCGGGGGTCTACATCTGGAGCCAAGGGTACTTTCCGCATATGTACCTTAAGAATTTTTTCACGACCCAGGATATCTGGGTTCGGCACCACTACCTGCCGGTCAAACCTCCCAGGCCGCAACTATGCAGGGTCAAGAACATCAGGTCGGTTTGTCGCAGCGATCAGAATCACGCCTTCAATAGTCTCGAATCCATCCATTTCAACGAGACGCAGGTTCAATGTCAGTACGCGCTAGTCAATTCCGCCGCCAAGACCCGCACCGCGGTGGCGGCCAGCAGCATCAATTTCCTCAATGAAGATGATACAAGGTGCATTCTTCTTGCCTTGTTCAAACATATCTCTAACCCGAGAAGCACCAACACCGACAAACATTTCAACAAAATCTGAGCCTGAAATTGTGAAAAACGGCACATTGGCTTCGCCCGCAATAGCGCGCGCCAATAATGTCTTCCCGGTACCAGGGGGGCCAACTAGCAGGACACCCTTGGGAATTTTGCCACCGAGCCGCTGAAATTTTTGAGGGTCACGTAAAAATTCTACCACTTCCTCAAGTTCAGTTTTTGATTCGTCAATACCTGCAACATCTTCAAATGTTACGCGGCCGGACTTCTCAGTTAACATTCGAGCTCGCGACTTCCCAAAACCCATCGCCTTCCCGCCGCCGCCTTGCATTTGGCGCATAAAGAAGATCCACACCCCGATTAACAGCAGCATTGGAAACCACGAAATCAAAATCTGAATCAATGACGGAGAATTGTCATCGGTAGGCATCGCCTTAATAATGACACCACGTTTAGTAAGCTTTTCTACCAATTGTGGGTCGTTAGGCGCGTAGGTGGAAAACCCGCGTCCATCCGCATATAAGCCGGAAATATTGTTACCTTTGATCGTGACCTGGCGGACCTGACCATTATTAACTTCGGCAAGAAAATCCGAAAAGGGGATTCCTACTTGTCCGCTCTTGTCACCAGGCTGCTGAAACAAATTAAACAGCGCGACTAGCAAAAGCCCAACGATTAACCATAGGGCAATATTTTTACCAAAATTATTCACGTTCAAAACCCCGATCTTCTTTATAGCAGTTCTGCGATAGTATCGCTTATTTAAACGATTACGCCCCTGTAAAGTACATAGTGAATGTTAATTATTAAACAACCGGAAAAAAGGCGTTAGTTACCGGCCTCTTCGGCAAAAATTTAATTTGCGCGTTGACTACGCTAGCAGGATTACCTTTGTTACGTCCATAGCCTAGATGGGGAACACAAACTAGTCCACGATGATCCCAAATAGATGGTAACGCTCTACGAACCGCTGGATTCAAACCAATAAAGGCATTTTTGCGGTTCTTTTCAAATTTATTACGGCCCAGGTTATTCCCGAGTGGTCGAATAAAAAATATTTGTTGTTTTGGTATTTCAGCACCAGTAATACGAATTCGATAGCGGCCATCCCAATCTTCCCAGGACCCTAAAATTATTTTTTGTTCTTCACACCGCCCAGCCTCGCGAACGACCAGGATATCGCCATTGCAAGGTAAAATTATGCAGCCAGCGAGGGTACGACTTGCTGCAAGTTTCGTTTGTTGAATGTCCCTAAGTAAGTTACCAAGTCGTTGATGCCTAATCGGATAAAAATGACCACCGATGGCCCCCAACAATCTATCAAGAATTCGGTGAGCAATTTCCGGTTCCACATTGCTAAGGGCTTCAAAACGGATTCTAGCGTATCCAAAACTACTTAATTCAGTAGCAGCAGCCAGAACTTGAACAGTCTGACGTTCAAGAGTTTTACGGACATTGGCTAAACGGCGTGCAGTGCCAGCCAGCGCAGCGGAGGAAATCTGCTCAGCTTCCAATGAAGGTAATAATTTACGCAGCCGGACACGGGCATAGTCTAAATTCTGATTAGATGGATCCTCTACCCAGTCGAGATTACAACTTTTAGTAACAGCTCGCAGCCGCTTCTTCGGGATACCAAGACACGGGCGCAGCAGTCTTACATGACTAGTCTCACGCAGGCGGGCCATTCCCGCTAATCCGTCTGCACCAGTCTGTCGACCAAGACGGTGCAATAGAGTCTCCACCTGATCTTCTTGATGATGACCAAGTAACAAATGCAGGATACCCATACGACGGCACCATCGCGTCATCAACTCATAGCGCGCCTGCCGGGCAGCATTCTGAATTCCTGAAACCGGCTTATGATCCTCCCATCGTAAAATTGAACCGGTAACACCTAAAGCCTTCACTCGTCTTTGTACGAGCTTTGCCTCAGCTAAAGATTCTGCCCTTAACCCGTGATCAACAGTTAATGCAAATATTTTACCACCTCTTCGTCTCGTCCAGCGAGCAGCAAGGTGCAATAACGCAGTGCTATCGACCCCACCGGAAAACCCAACCGCAATTTCGGGTTTTGGCTCGAAGGGTCCAAGTGGTTCCATCAACGCTGAGAATTCCACTTCCCCAATCGGGTTTTCTAGTTCAGATGCCATTCGAAATTAAGAAAATACTTCTGGCGGAATTATCGGAGACATTTGGACCGTTTACGTTCACGGTCCAATCTACGTCTTACCGATTCTGCCATTGTGCGGAAATTTCTTTGTAGCTTGAAATAAGTGGTACATGCCTCACGGTTCTTGCCCAGCTTAGACAGCGAGTTACCAAGATTGAGCAATATCGCGGGGGCCTTCTTGCTTTGTGGAAATTGTTGAAACCCCTCGGCAAAGGTGATTGCTGCCTGCTCAAAGTTGTTCCTGACAAAATAAGTACGGCCAAGCCAGTAATATGCATTAGGGGCTAGGCGGTGGCCCCGGTTAGCACTGATAAATTGAGTTAACACGCGCTCTGCGGCTGCAAAATCTTGTCGTTCAATTATTAGCAAATGCCCTCTTTTATATTGTTGCTCTGGGGTTTCATTAATGTCAGCCCGTGGCTGTACCTTGGTTCTATTTTTTTTGCCCAAAGGCGGGGTTTTAGAACCAAACGGTTGAACCCCCCGGTCCGAACCTTTTAAGGCTGCAGAAGAAGGTAGCGAAGCTGAACTGGCATCCGTTGAGAGCCCGCGGGTCGCGGGATTTCCGATACCGGCCTGAGTTGATGATTTAATATTGCCCTCAAGCTTTTTAAGCCTAAATTCCAAGTCAGTAGAGATTCGATCTAGCCGCGTCTGCAACTCAGAATTTTTGTGATTTAATTCTTCGTTAGCACCAGTTAAACGCCTAATTTCCATATCCAGCTGAGTAATTTGGTTAGAGAGCCGGGCTATCGCTGTGTTAAATGAAGCAGATGACGATCCGGATGGGCCATTCCTGGCGCTCCGGCTTTTACTGCGATACACATGGCTTTGTAGGGTCGTCAGCTCATTTTGGATACGCTGCAAACGATTATTTAGCTCTTGTGATTGCTGTGCCTTTACTGGCTGCATAATGCCCATCGACAAGATCATTATTATCACGATTTTGGTATATCTTATCAAAGTCGCCTTAAGCGATGCCATTTTCAAAACCCTATTTCACAACACACCAGCTGGAGCCCTGCCTGCAGGGAGACCCGACAAGTTAATCGACTGTCGTAACACTACGCCGATTTTTCGACCATGCGTCTTCCACAGATCGCGCATCAACCGGTCGCTCTTTGCCGTAGCTGATAGTTTTTATCCGGTTTTGATCAAGCCCCAGTGCGACGAGGTAATCGCGAACGGCTGTAGCCCTTCGTTCGGCAAGTGCGAGGTTGTATTCGCGGGTTCCGCGCTCATCAGCATGACCAGCGATTGTGACCGTTACCCCCTCGTTGCGTCGCAACCATTGAGCTTGTTTTTCAAGTGTGTCCCTAGCTTCAGCAGAAAGCGCTACACTATCTAATCCAAAAAACACACGGTCACCGATATTTGTGACGAGGTCTTCCTGACTTCCTGAAGGGACACCACCAGGTGCAAGATTAGAAACTTGAGGCGCACTAATAACGCCACCACCCGAGCCCGAAGATGGAAGTGTTCCAACAGTGCTGCCTGTACCTTTAGCAGACCCAGCATTATCGGGGGTTGTTTCGCACGCACCGAGCACTAGCCCAGCTAAAATTGTAAAAAGGATTTTCCAACGCATATCTCACGTTCCTCTCATGAACACATCTTTATACGAACATAAGCCCTACTTTCGATTCAATAAAGACTTCTTCGCCCTTCGAAACAGACCTTCTTCTAAATTTCATATAATTAGAACCAAACACGCCCTATCTTTTTGGCGGCGACCAGGCAGGATCTGACGCAGCAGCGGGCGTTTTGATTACTCGTTCGTTAAACCCAGTCAAATCTACGGAATAAAGTTTCGGTTTTCCACCTCCCACACCAGCGCGGGGTTGGCGAAAAAAAATCAAAACACGACCATTAGGCGACCATGTAGGCCCTTCTACAAGGAAACCTTTTGCCAAAAGTCTCTGTCCTTTGCCATTAGGCCGCATCACGCCGATATAAAATGCCCCCTGGGTCATTTTCGTAAAGGCAATAAGGTCACCGCGAGGAGACCATACTGGTGTCGCGTACCTTCCTTTGCCAAAACTTATTCGTTTTTGGTTGCTGCCATTAGAATCCATCACATAAATTTGCTGTCGCCCGCCGCGGTCAGAATTAAAAACAACACGCCGGCCGTCAGGTGAAAAAGAAGGCGAAGTATCTATAGACGGATTCTTGGTCAAACGATTAACGCGGCGCGTTCGTAAATCCATCACAAAGATATCAGAATTACCTTTTTGAGCCATCGACATAATGACACTTTTACCATCCGGCGAAAACCGAGGTGCAAATGTCATACCAGGAAAATCACCCAATGCCTCGCGTTGGCCAGTATCAATATTAAAAATGTAAACACGAGGTGGTTTTCCGGCGGGGTATTCGAGATATGTGATCTCCTGTGCAGTAGGCGAAAAGCGGGGCGTTAATACCAGTTCACTGCCCGTCGTCAGGTATCGGTGATTAGCGCCATCCTGATCCATGATTGCCAAACGTTTCACGCGTTTTTTCGCAGGACCAGATTCCGCAACATAAACAACCCTTGTATCAAAATATCCCTGTTCTCCAGTAATTCGTTTGTATATTGCATCAGCAATAATGTGAGCGACCCGACGCCAATTCCGAGGTTCAGTATCTGTTCGCAGCCCGACAAGTTGCTGTCCGGCAAACACATCCCAAAGGCGGAACTCAACACGTAATTGACCGTTTGCTCTCATTTCGGTGCTGCCGACAACCAGTGCCTGAGAATTTATTTGCCGCCATGCCGGAAAGTTGGGCCGCACGCGGAGCGAACCTCGGCCTTGAATAAAGGCCTTGGAATCGATTGGCCGAAAAAGGCCTGACCGTTCCAGGTCCGCTGCTACGACACGCGTGATATCACGTCCCAAACCTTGTGACTTCACGCTGGTCCCAAAGAAATCCGGAAGCGCAATGGGGAGCGGTTCAATTTTTCCGGCAGTAATATCAACCTTTAGCGTTGCATTTGCAGGAACCGCCCAGACAACCAAACTAATCGCGGACAAAGCGAATAACTTTTGCCAAACCCGAGAGATAGCTTTCAATTTTTTCTTCCTCATTTTTTACACCAGTTCCATTTCGAAGTTAGGGCCCCAAGGCTTCGCTCGGATCAAAATTGAATGTGATATCTTTCCAAATGTTATAGTCACCATAGGGTAATTTTAAGGGGCTACAACGTGGATTTAAAAGCGCACGAAGGGCACTTTCTGCCACAACCCGAAATGATTGATCGTTCCGAAAACGTACCCTATCGACAACTTGCGGTGACCCCAACAACGAACCATCACGTTTGAGCCTTATATGGATGCTAATTTGCATTTTTTGCGCATCCTTCACCCCACCCGGGATATTCCAACAGGGTACAATTTGCTGCCGAACCTTCTTTGAGAGTTCGTTCTCCACCTGACGACGTGCGTACTCGGGCTGAACGGCAATTGGTTTTGGCTTTATGATCCGTGAAGCCTTTTGTATAGGTTTTGGTGGCGACTTTTTTCGCTTCGTTAAATCTTTGAGTAACTTTCGAAAATCGTCGGGTGGAGGCGGTTTCCGCTTTGGTTTTGGCGCCGCGCGCACCACGCGTTTCACTTTTTGCCTCTTGGGCTTTTCTACTTTTTTTGGCCTCGGTTTGGCTTTTGGTAACGGCGGGGTAGGTTTTGGAGCGGGCGCAGGATTGAACAGGGGTGGCGGCGCTGGTACCGAAGAAGTGAGTGGTGGTAATGGCGGTGATCGCTTGATTGGTTCCGGTGCCGGTTCGGGTTTCGGTGGCGGCACTGCCTTTTGTTCTGATTTCTGAGGCTTTTTCTCTGGCACAACAATATCGATTGCCATTGGCGGGCTTGTTTCTATTTTTGGTGGATCGAACAAAATCGGCAATCCAAAATAGGCCACTGAGATCACAAGTACGTGCAAAACTGCTGAAATAATAACGCCACGTTTCATGTGTCACCGTGCGCCCCGACTAGTTTTTTTCCCTTGCAATTGCGTAATAAGAGCAACACGGTTAAAGCCCGCCTGATTTAATGCACCCATAACGGACATAACCTGCCCATATGCAATATTTTGATCGCCTTTGATGAAAATACGAGGACCCTTACGATTTTGGGTAATTGCTGTGAGTCTCGGCACGAGCTGATCGAGTTTAATTTCCGTATCTTGCAGAAATAAACCACCCTTCTTGTTTACGCTAATTACTAATGGTTCATCCTGTCCAACAATACGGTTAGCGTCAGTTTTCGGGAGATCAACGGGCACACCAACCGTCAACAGTGGCGCAGTCACCATGAAGACAATCAAGAGCACCAACATTACATCGACAAGAGGGGTCACATTAATTTCACTCATCGGCGTACGCCGATGCCTGCTACCGAAGGAACCTGGCTTACTAACCACTCTCCTAGAACCAACGTCCATACCCATTAGAAATCGTTTTCCTCAAACTGTCGCGATAGGATGGCACTAAATTCATCGCCAAATGCTTCTAATCGTGCTGCATACCGACCAAGGTCAGTGGAGATTTTGTTGTAGGCGACCACCGCCGGGATCGCAGCCACGAGACCGAGGGCCGTAGCGAACAATGCTTCGGCAATTCCCGGCGCAACTACCGCTAGTGACGTATCCTTCGATTGAGCGATAGCTTGAAAGCTGTTCATTATTCCCCATACTGTGCCAAACAGCCCGACAAATGGTGCTGTAGACCCCACGGTTGCTAAGAACGTCATGTTTCTTTCCAACCCTTCAATTTCGCGTCCCATCGTAACATGCATAACCCGATCAATGCGTTGGGCCAAACTTGCCTTTTGGGAAGTCTCAGATAAACCTTTCGCGGCCGATCTACGCCACTCTCGCATGGCGGCAGTAAAAACTGACGCCATTGGCTCTTTTGGACGATTATCTATTCGGTCATATAGATTTTCCAAAGACCCGCCTGACCAGAATGACTCTTCAAATTCTTCCGCTTGCACCCTTAAACGCCGCATCCGCATAATTTTTTCAAAAATAATTGCCCAACACCAAAAAGACGCAAGCACCAAAATTATCATCACAAGCTTTACGACAACATCTGCCTGTAGGAACAACCCCCAGACTGATAGGTCATGCACCACTGACCCAGCTATGGCGGCGGATGCTACTGCAGTTTGTTCCATATTTCGATTCCGTCCTTATAGTTTTAAGGTTTAAATGCCAAAAGTGGCAAAAGTGCGTCACACAATTCATTTGGTAAACGCTTGGGTTTTCCATTTTCTCCGATGCAAGCTAATCTCACGAGAATATTCGCGATCTCATCAGGCTCTCTTGTTATTGTTTGCTCTATCAAAAGACTTGCAGATTTGATTTCCACGTTACCGCTATGGACTTTCAGCACATCATCCAAATAAGCCGGTTTAAAATAATCGACCTCACAGCGCCTTACCACTAATGCCAACCTATAGTCAGACATCATAGTTGCATGTGAATAGCCCATGAAGCGCAAGAACTCCGTTCGAGCGCGCTCAGCGTATTTTAAATAGTTCGCGTAATAGACAATTCCGCCGCTATCTGTATCTTCAAAGTATACCCTTACAGGGAAAATATGGATGCAATTTTTAACCAGACCAGCTTCAGGATTCTTCATCACCCTCACCTGACTGCATATTGTTTTCTTGCGTACTTAATAACTCTAGCTGGGAAATTATTTCCTTATCTGGCTTCAACCCAATGTGAGAAAACACGCGCGCAGTTACCACAAGACCCCGCGGGGTCCGCTGCACCAACCACTGCTGAATCAGAAATGGTTCGATCACTTCCTCAATAGCATCGCGCTGCTCAGACAATACCGAGGCTAGCGTCTCTACACCCACTGGCCCCCCCCTATAATTCTCACAAATAGAATACAAATATCGACGGTCCATAGCGTCTAGACCCAAACCATCGACTTCCAAACGGTCAAGGGCAGCATCCGCAATAGCTGCATCAACAGGGCCATTACCTCCCACAGCAGCAAAATCACGAACACGCCTTAACAATCTACCGGCGACGCGTGGAGTTCCCCTTGCGCGCCTGGCTATCTCTCGTGCGCCCTCGTCTGTAAGCGCAAGAGCGAGTATCTTCGCAGCCCGCCGAACAATACTTTCCAGATCCTCTACTCTATAAAAATTAAGCCGCAGCGGAATCCCGAACCGCTCTCTTAATGGCGTCGTGATTAAGCCAGAGCGTGTGGTCGCACCAATTAGAGTGAAAGGTTGCAAATCAATACGAACAGATCTCGCCGCCGGACCCTCGCCTATCACCAAATCGAGTTTGTAATCTTCAATGGCAGGATACAATATTTCCTCAACAACTGGTGAAAGTCGATGTATCTCGTCAATAAACAAAACATCGTTCGCTTCGAGATTTGTTAAAATTGCTGCAAGATCGCCTGCCTTAGCGATGACAGGACCCGAAGTCATCCTAAAACCCACCCCGAGTTCCTTTGCAACAATTTGCGCGAGGGTCGTCTTGCCCAGGCCAGGGGGACCATGAAAAAGTACGTGATCAAGCGCCTCGCCGCGCGCCTTGGCGGCGTCAATAAAGACTTTAAGGTTCTCGCGAAGTTGTGGTTGGCCGACAAAATCGCCAAGGGTTTCGGGGCGGATTGAAACCTCACCGGCGTCGTCGTGCCGTGATTCCGGGTCAATGAAGCGCTGCTCGGTCACGCGCTTAGTTCCTTTAAGCCCGCTTTAACTAAATTTTCAACGCTGGTATCATTCCCGATTGTCTGTGCCGCCTGTGATACCGCTTTAAAAGCAGCGCTTCGACCGTAACCAAGATTCACTAAAACAGAGACCGCATCGGATACGGCGACTATCTCCCCATCATTTTTGTTACCAAATTCAACGTGTTTTATAGTCGCAAGGTCGGCCGCTTTTTCTCGCAGTTCTGCTAAAATGCGAACGCCAAGGCGCGGACCAACGCCAGGTGCACGCGTCAGAGCAACTTTATCCTCGGCCATCATTGCATTAGAAAGGTCGTCTGGTGTCAGGGTGCCCAGAATTGCTAATGCCACCTTGGCTCCGACCCCCTGAACAGTTGTCAACAAACAAAACCAGTCGTGTTCTGCTTTATCAGCGAAGCCATAAAGATGGATGTGATCCTCCCGAACATGGGTTTCAATCAAAACAGAGATTGTATCCCCTGCCCGCCCAAAAGCACTAAGGGTCCGTTTTGAACAAAAGACTAAATAACCAACGCCTCCTACATCAATAATAGCATCATCATCAGTAATTGAATCTAATATGCCAGTTAATTTAGCGATCATTCCAACCGCCCTCTGTCTGTGAGCTCCCGGGAATGAACAACCTGAGCCCCATCTTCCCATCTAGTTTGGCTGCGACGATGATGCGCATGGCATATAGCAACCGCCAGTGCATCTGCGGCGTCTGCGCTCTTTAAAGAAGCGCCCGGCAACAAAGTCTGAACCATCATTTTTATTTGACCCTTGTCGGCGTGACCCGCACCGACTAGTGACTTCTTAACTACAGTAGCTGGATATTCCCCAACATGTATTTCTGACAGCGCGGGCACCAGCAAAACAACGCCACGTGCCTGTCCTAGTTTCAAGGTTGATGCCGGGTTTCTGTTTACAAAGGTTTCCTCGACCGCAGCCTCATTCGGGCGATAAGTTTCAATAACAGAACTTAAGCTTTTAAATAGGGTCGCAAGTCGCTCAGCAAGTTTAAGATTTGCTGGAACTCGGACAGTCCCGTCGGCGACATGAGTAAGGTTGTTGCCCTCAATTTTTATAACGCCCCATCCCGTCGCCCGAAGTCCTGGGTCTAACCCAATAAGCTTCATCGAATTCCTTTCACTGCTCTCCTGCCTAACCGGAAAGGGTGGCCATTACCGCGTCATCAACCTCGTAATTTGCGGAAACCGACCTCACATCATCATTATCATCTAGAGCCTCTAGAAGCTTAAATAGGGTCTGCACATGAGCTTCCCCAACCGCTACTGCAACTTGCGGCTTCCACTGTAGTTCGACAACCTGCGGGGCATCAAACCTGGCCTCCAGTGCTTCACGAACTATATGAAGGTCATCAGGCGCACAGACAACCTCGTGGGCCGTCTCAGATGAATTAACATCGATGGCGCTGGCCTCGAGCGCGGCTTCAAACATTTCTTCAGCGCTTATGGCTTCGGCTGGGTAGTTAATTGCGCCGATCCGGTCAAATTGAAAACTAACGCTGTTAGTTTCACCAAGGGAACCGCCATGTTTTGTGAATGCAGCTCTTACCTCACTCGCCGTGCGATTGCGGTTGTCGGTCAGTGTCTCAACAATTATTGCTACACCGCCTGGGCCATAGCCCTCATAGCGAATTTGTTCAAAAGCCTCACCGTCATCTCCGCCGGCACCACGTTTAATTGCCCGTTCGATATTATCTTTAGGCATATTTACGGCTTTCGCTGCCGCAACCGCTGTCTTAAGAGCAGGATTCATTTCTACATCTGGCAACCCACTTCGCGCCGCAACTTGTATTTCACGAATGTGTTTAGAGAACACCTTGGCGCGTTTTTTATCCTGCGCACCTTTCCGGTACATAATGTTTTTGAATTGGGAATGTCCGGCCATGAGCGCCTTGTTCCGTTTATCTAGAAAATAATAATACTACATATAGCGGTTTAATGCAGTTAGGCCCCATTTTCTAGTTATTAAATACATTTTTTGATTGAAGCGTATGAATTTTTAATAAATTACCGATCAAAACCTTCTTATTTGATATTCCCAGCGGGCTTTAGGACCGCAGGAAAGGCGTGGACTCCAAACGACCACCGCGGCGTAATGGCGTAATATTTTTAGTCAGTCCCGTGTTATCATCAGTGTCGATAACTACACCGCATAATGTCGCTTCGCCCTGCGCCGCCTCAAGTCTAGGGACGGGGACTTTCTTACGGAAACGCGCAATTGACGCCTCTTTTTTCATGCCGATAACAGAATCGTAATCTCCGCACATTCCTAAATCAGTAATATAGCCCGTACCCCCCGGTAAAATTTGGTGATCAGCAGTTGGGATATGTGAATGCGTACCGATAACAGCAGAAACGCGGCCATCTAGCATGTGACCCATTGCAACTTTCTCGCTCGTCGCCTCTCCATGAAAATCGACGATAATGGCTGCAGTTTCTCCGCCCATTTGTGTATTAAGCAGAGCACGATCAATACCCGTAAAAGGGTCGTCTAGAGATGGCATAAATAACAGTCCCATAAAATGGAGCACGACTACTTTTCGGCCACCGTTATCCTTATATTGACCTACTCCCGTCCCCGGCGTTCCCTCGGGGTAGTTGTGTGGACGCAAGAGCCGCTTCTCCCTATCAAAATGCGGAACAATCTCTTTCTGATCCCATGCGTGATTACCTGTTGTCACTACGTCTGCACCTGCGGCAAAAAACTGATCGCAAATCTTTGGTGTAATCCCAAAACCACCGGCTGCATTCTCACCGTTGACAATAACGAAATCGGCCGCAAGCTCACGCCTCAGATGCGGTAAAGATTCACAAAGACCGCGTCGTCCGCTGCGGCCAACTACGTCACCAAAAGCAAGAATTCGCATACGGGTACTTTCTCATTCGAATGGGATTACGCCGGTTCAAATCGATAGACGTTCTGTTCGGTAATCAACCAATCAAGCCGGATATCCCCTTCATCGTTAGGTACATGAGAGACAATTTGCGCCTCATAGGCCAGACCAACCGCAACCACGGGGCCTTCACCACAATGCCTGCGGTATAGCAACGTTCTGTCGAAATATCCGCCACCATATCCCAACCGATTTCCTTTTCTATCAATGGCCAACAAGGGTATCAGCATGATTTCCGGTACCAATACCGGCTGACCCGGTGCTGGTACCGCTACAGAAAATTTTTCTTCCTGCAATATATCTCCTGGTTGCCAACGACGAAACAAAAGCCCTTTGTTTTTTCCTTGGGTAACCGGTAACGCACAGCGCATACCTTCTTCATGCAATCGCCGCAACAATATTCGCGTATCAACCTCATCTCGTATCGGCCAATAACCCGATACGATAGATTCGTTATCAAAGGCGAGGCCCCTCTCGCGAGCATTTTGCAATTGGTCAAAGATTATATTAGCTACAGCGCGACCGATATTGCGATGCACTCCAATTCTTATGATGCGCATTTTATGGGCTAATGCCCGCTTTGCCTCATCTATTTGGGAAAGCGCCACGAATATCGTCTTCTTTCTAGGTATTTGACCTTAAAAAATCTAAAGTGATGCCGCGTTAGCCGTCGACGAAATCATCCTCTAAGGCCCGCATAAGCAGGTGGGTGCCATTTAACGAAACCAGAGCTCCGACAGGGATAGCTCCCTAGAAGAATATATTGGCCCAAGGGATGTATTGTCACTCGCACCACGCAGCATCAAAGTGAACTTAGGACGGGTCCAGCGTCTCTGCAATCCGTTCTATGCGGATTGCTAAATCATTTGTTGTATGAGCAAGCATATTCTCGACATCGTAGTCTGAAGCGTTTGTACTAGTAGCATTCAAATTACTTTCATTCCTCGGAATTTCTGAGAGCTCATCAGAAATCAACAAGCACGCCATAACCAGGAGCCGAGCATCGCCAACCTGCCCAACGGAAGAAACAAGTTGCTGTATTCGCTGATCGACATTAGACGCTAGCTCTAGAAGATGATCTTCCTGACCATCATCACAGGCGATCTTGTAAGACTTGCCATTTATTGCCAAATCAACTTGGGCCATTACTCTCATCCAATATACTACTGAGCCTTTCTATGGCTAAATCCAATCGTTTAGTAACTACTTGGGTGTTGGTCTCCAAATCAGCACAACGTTGCCGCAATGCTGTTAACTCGCCCTCCACCTGAGCTGCAGTGGAGCTTCCCCCAATACGCTGGGAAGCAGATTCTAGGCGTGCTAGCGCATTTTCTAGCCTCTCCTGAGCCTCTTCAAGCTGTCGCATCGGTCTCGCCTCATTTAGTATACTTCTAGCAAAAGACAATTTTGAGAATAAGATGGGCGCCGCGTAATCGTCAACTACGGTCGTCAAAATAGGCCCTTCATGGCATACTGAACCGATGGCAAAAAAAAATACAACTCAAAACATACCGCCAAAAGTCAAACGTATCACTATACACGGTGTCGAACACGCGAGAGCAGCCTGCCAGGCCGCTTTGACGACTTCTGTGAAGGAGAACATTAAACTAGAGCTATGGAGTGCAAAAAACGGGGCTAGTTCGCTCGGGCCAGCGTGGTTTGGTGAGATTGTCAACATCGTACAAAAGGAATTCCCGGATCTGGCTATTGTGGGTGTCCTTGATTGCGGCGACGCTGTTGGCAGCGCTCTCGCAGCACTTCGTCAGGGCATTCTCTGCATTTATATTTCAGAACGTCCTGTAATTGTCTCTAAAATCCGGGCTATTGCAAAATTTACTCGTGCTGAGGTTCGAACCAGAAGGCCTATGATGCCGAACTTAATGGATCACCCAGATCCGTTAGAAATTTTGAAAACGCATTTTTCGTAAAATAAGCTTGAGTCGTTCCCTCCTAGAAGAGATTCCGATATAAGTATTGAATAGAACTTCGAAGATCATGAGGGTGAAATGACCAAGGTCACGCAACGCGTTAAAAAAATCCTGGCGGGATATGAATCAGATAATCCGGGAACGAAGGGAAACCTGGCTCGGATCCTTATGCATGGGCGATTAGGCGGCAGCGGTAAGTTGGTCATCCTACCGGTCGATCAGGGCTTTGAGCATGGCCCTGCACGTAGCTTTGCCCACAACGCAGCCGGTTACGACCCCCACTATCATTACCAACTCGCGGTGGATGCAGGCCTCTCAGCCTTTGCCGCGCCGTTAGGTATGCTTGAGGCCGGGGCCGATAGTTTTGCTGGAGCAATGCCAACAATATTAAAATGTAATAGTGCAAATTCACTTTCGTCTAATAAAGATCAGGCCGTTACGGCTTCCGTCGCAGATGCACTCCGTCTTGGGTGCGCTGCTATTGGCTTTACAATTTATCCTGGTTCTGAAGACCAATACGAGCTAATCGAAGAAATCCGGGAACTCGCCGAAGAAGCTAAGTCCTGCGGTTTAGCGGTGGTCGTTTGGTCATACCCGCGGGGCGGCATGGTTTCCCGTGAGGGTGAAACAGCGATGGACGTCTGCGCCTATGCCGCCCACCTCGCCTGCCTAATTGGTGCCCATATAATTAAAGTAAAACCACCTACGGGCGCGATGTTTCTGGAAGCCGCTGAAAAAGTTTATGCTAATCAAAAAATCGAAATTTCAACATTGACCGCGCGAATTAGCCATGTTGTCCAGAGCTGCTTTAATGGTCGGCGGATTGTTGTTTTCTCTGGAGGTGAGGCAAAAGATCTTGATGGTATTTTTAATGAGGCCAGGGCAATTAGGGACGGGGGCGGAAACGGGTCCATAATCGGTCGAAACACCTTTCAACGACCCAGGCAAGATGCCCTGAAAATGCTTGACTCAATCATTAAATTTTATCAGGGTAAATTCTAAAGCGGATGGTGGATAAAGACGATCGGCTTCAATGCCGGCTTTACCTTATCACGCCGCCAAATGTTTATGGTGACGATTTAGATCCATTTATAGGAGCTCTGAGAGCAGCCCTTGATGCTGGAGATGTGGCCTGTGTTCAGCTCCGCCTCAAGAATGTCTGCGACGATGTAATTCTTGGTGTAGCAGGGCAATTGCTACCGATTTGTCATAACCACGAAATCCCTTTGATTATGAACGATCGTGCTGACCTTGCAAATGAGGCCGATTGCGATGGCGTACATGTTGGACAGATGGATACACCATATATCGACGCTCGGGATTTGTTGGGAGATGATGCTATCGTTGGCGTGACATGTCATGCGTCAACCCATCTCGCTATGGAGGCTGGCGAAGGAGGGGCTGACTATATCGCTTTTG
>CAYZDH010000039.1:0-16138 GCA_964477025.1 uncultured Rhodospirillaceae bacterium
GTTGCGAAAACGCATAATTCTTTTAATACAAACCGCCATGGCCTTGATGTTAATGGGCCTACTATCAGCACCGGTTGCGATAGCTGCAAATGACACCACCCGTGCAACAAACGACATCCTAAAGTCTCTTCCTCGTCCATTATCAAAGTCTGATTCAGAACTTTACCAACAAATCTTTTCTGTCCAAATAGCGGGTCATTGGCGGAGTTCAAACCGTCTTATAAAAAAACTCACAAATAAGATTTTACTTGGCCATTTGCAGGCGCAACGCTACTTGCACCCGACCCATTACCGATCGCGTTATAAAGAACTTGCAATATGGCTCAAACATTATGCAGATCATCCAGATGCCAAGCGGATTTATAAACTTGCGGTTCGCCGAAAACCTAAGAATTACCGAGCGCCAAACCGACCAAACCTGCCAAGGCAGGAAATTTTTTCGGAGAGCGGAAACGGCGGGATTGAACGGACCAAACGGCGAGGTCTGCGCTACAACCGAAAAGCACGCAGTCTGCACGCCAACATAATACGGCTGGTGCGTCGCAAGCGACTGACAGCAGCCACAAACTTACTCAAGACCAAACGGTTTCGGCAAATCGGTAGGGCCCATATCGATATCAGCAAAATGCGGATTGGTAGCGGCTGGTTTTATCTCGGCGAAGACCGTCGTGCCTTTAATATATCTTCCCGCGCGGCCCACCGATCAGGTAAATATTACCCTCTTGGCCACTGGTATGCCGGGATGGCGGCATACCGGTCTGGGCGCTATATAAATGCAGCCGATCATTTTCAGTCGATGGCTGCCATTGGTGGACAATCTCGTTGGACACAATCAGCCGCAGCTTTCTGGGCTGCACGCGCCAATCTCGTCGCCCGCCGACCAGATCGTGTCAGTCGCTGGCTGGGGTTAGCTGCTAGCCACCCAAGAACTTTTTACGGTGTTCTAGCTCGGCGAATGTTAGGTGTCAGTTCACCTCTTCAATGGACTAAGCCGCAATCCGAACAATATACAATTGCTGAAGTTCTTAAAAGTTCACGCGGGCAGCGCGCCATTGCGTTGATCCAAGCTAGGAATCATGAACGGGCTGAACGCGAACTGCGTTACATCGGTCTAAAGGGTAACCCTAAAACTAGAATTGCCTTGTTAAATATTGCTGATCAATTTGGTCTCCCCTCCCTCGCACTGAAAACTGCTATTGCTCTAATGCGGCAAAATCAGACTAGAATTGAACGGGGTCTATACCCCATTCCACGCTGGGTACCCCGGGATGGGTTCAAGATCGACCGCGCTCTAATATATGCTGTTATGCGTCAGGAGTCGGCTTTCAATACCCGCGCCAAGAGCCATGCTGGCGCACGCGGACTGATGCAACTCATGCCGGGTACGGCGGGGTATATGGCACGCAAACGTTTTAGCGGTTGGCGTAAAAACAAATTATATGAGCCCGGACTAAATCTGCAGCTGGGACAGAAATATCTCGGCTACCTGCTCCAGCACGAAACTGTAAATGGCAACGTATTGATGATGGCAGCAGCGTATAATGGCGGACCCGGCAATCTAGCGAAATGGCGGCGGCGAATACTTAAGCTAACCAACGATCCGTTGCTATTTATCGAAAGCATGCCATCCAGAGAAACTCGGGATTTCGTGGAACGAGTTATGTCGAATTTCTGGATATATCGTGACCGGTTTGGCCAAACGGCACCAACGCTAGATGCAATTGCCGCGGGTAAAATACCTATCTACAAATCAATCGATTAACCAATTATCGTAGGAAAATAAATGCCTGGACTTGATAAAACGATCACGTTTTCCGCTATTAATATTGCTGTTTTGACAGTCTCTGACTCCCGCGAAGAAGAAACAGACAAGTCAGGCGCGCTTCTAGTCGAAAAATTGACCGAGGCCGGCCATACGCTGGTCAAAAAGGCCATAGTCCGAGACGAGCAGGCTGCTATTGTCGTCAAGCTCCGCGAATGGGTCGCCGACCCAGCTATTGATGTGGTCCTCGCGACAGGTGGCACCGGTGTTACCGGTCGCGATGTGACTCCTGAAGCCTTTTTCGAAATATATGAAAAGGAAATTCCCGGCTTTGGGGAGTTGTTCCGGATGCTAAGTTATGACCTGATCGGCACTTCTACAATTCAGTCTCGTGCTACAGCTGGGGTCGCTGGTGGCACATACCTTTTTGCATTGCCAGGTTCGCCGGGAGCCTGTCGCGATGCCTGGGATGGGATTCTATTATCTCAGTTGGATATCCGCCACAAACCGTGCAATTTTGCTGAACTTATACCGCGGCTTCAAGAGCGTTGACCCTGCCATTGATCTAGGTCTTCAACATTATCTATATCGTGTAATTCTTCTATCAACTCTACGCGCCTAATGCCTGCGTTCCCAAGGGTATCCGTAAGTGCAAATTCTGATGACCAGCGGATATTTTGAAAGAGTCCACGGGCCAAACTTCCCATTCTTAGTCCCACCAACCAATACCCGCCATCGGGCGATGGTCCGAAAACAAAATCCGACCTTCCGATTGCCGCAAAGGCATTTTTGATGTGTTTGTTGCTAATGTCAGGAATGTCACTACCAATAATCGCGACGGGCTGATTGGGGAATCTTAGTAATGTTCGTTCCATCCTCTCGCCGAGATTCCCGTAACCCTGCGGGATTTTTTTCACACCAGGTGGCCAATGTCGGCCCTGAAAAGCCGAGCCATTCGGCGTAACCGACAGGATGGTCTGCCAAGGGGTATGCGTCGAGACAGTTGTAATTAATTTCGATGCTAAATTTATGTAAAACCGTCGAGCTGCGAAAGCACCAACCCCAGCTGCAAGTCGTTTTTTCACCGTACCCAGATAAGGAGCGCGAACAAAAACTATGAGGATTGGAGAACAATTCATGACATCACAGGTTTATCATTTATAGAGATTTACCAAATAGTGTGGTGAAACTCCAAAATAGTATAATAATAGTAACATCAGATTTTTTATGGGTCGGAAATAGAACCCACCGGTTTGATAGCTCAAAGCAGATGTCACAGCTCGACTATTGAAATGCACCAATCGGCGGCGACCGATACGCCGAATAATATCAACGTCTTCGAAAAGCGGGATAGGTTTGAAGCCACCTAACCGTTCGTAAAAAGAACGACTGATTAAAAGCCCCTGATCGCCATAAGGCAATCCCAAACATCTGCATCTTAGGCTAACACCTTTTTCGATTAGTCGAGCCTCCCAACGAACGTCATTTAAAGCAAATTGAAACACTCCAGCCTTATCCAAATCGGCTTTCATAAATTTCTTGGCTTCCTCTAACCAGCCTTCCTCCAATGTCGTATCGGCATGAAGAAATAAAAGCCATTCGCCCTCTGCCACTTCTGTTCCTCGGTGCAGTTGTCGGCCTCTTCCCCGTTCACCACCCACAACCTTCGCACCGGATTTATGAGCAAAATCAACTGTACAATCTGACGATCGTCCATCGCTGACTACAATTTCATTTACAAGCCCCTTTACTGATTCAAGAGTTGGCCGAATGCCATTCCCGATATTCACAGCAGGTATGACCACACTAATTCTATTTTTTTTGACCACCGTTTCCCCACTAGTTTCAGTGTTGATAGCACAGAAACGTCAACGGTAATAAATCTGTATTTTGTTCTTGTTTTGTTCTATTTTTTAATCAATGATTAACTATGAAAACTAACACCCGAAAAATTACCAGTATTGCCCCGAGAGAACCCACTATCGACAATCTCGCATTCCGGCCGACTAAGAGCTCATGGTTTAGCAGCCAAAGGTAATGGTTGGACGCAGGCAAAAGGCATTCTGTCACGCCCTAAATCTCAGACCACTCTGACCAAGGATAAAACTAAAACAATAATTTCGCGTAATTTCTTCCCGGATGTCCCATTCGATCGGTCTATCAACCCATATCGCGGTTGCGAACTTGGATGTATCTATTGTTTTGCTCGACCCACGCACGCTTACCTTGGGCTATCACCCGGACTGGATTTTTCAACCAAAATATTTTACAAACCCGAAGCTGCTCGACTTCTTGAGCGTGAATTACGGAAGCCAAATTACCAGTGCCGGACCGTAGCCCTGGGCACGAATACAGACCCATACCAACCAGTAGAAAAAAAGCTGCGCTTGACTAGAAGTATTCTAGAAGTGTTGTTAGCTTTTAGACACCCGGTCAGCATTTTCACCAAGTCAGCACTTATAATTCGTGATCTAGATATTTTAAAACCCATGGCGGAAAAGGGCCTCGTAGAAGTATCTCTATCAATTGCAACTCTTGACCACCGTCTTGCTAATACACTGGAACCGCTTGCTTCAAAGCCTATGAAAAGGCTGGCCACCATTCGAACTTTAGCCGATGCAGGCATTCCTTGTGGCATAATAACGGCACCAATTATTCCAGCGCTCAACGATCATGAACTTGAATCTATTCTTGAGGGCGGGCGCGACACAGGAGCGACATTGGCGTCATATATATTGATGCGGCTACCGCTTCAAGTTTCCGACCTATTTAAGGAATGGCTCGAAACTTACGAACCAAACAAGGCAGAGCAGGTTATGAATTTGCTCGCCGAAACTCGTGATGCCAAGAATTGCCAATAAGATTTTGTCTCTCGTTTGTTAAGCACAGGAGGATATAAGGCTTTACTCGCAAAACGATTTGAATTGATCACAAAAAGGTTTGGCTATGAGGGCCAAAGCTATGAGCTTGATGTTAATCAATTTGCCATCCCCGTCCAACAAGACAAACAGTTAGCTTTATTTTAAGAGCATTCTATCAGTCAAAATTAAGAGCGACTCAGTTTCACGTGCTAAACTGATTCCGCCAATGGAACACGCAGCTGATCTCACAGGACTTGCCTATGTCGTCTTTACGGCGCTTGCGTGTGGCATGGTCTTTGCACACTTCCAGCAACCACCACTGGTTGGCTACCTGCTGGCTGGCGCTCTTCTTGGCCCCACTGGATTTGAAGTGGTGCAAAGCGAAGGTATGATTGCCGGGTTTGCGGAAATCGGCGTTCTAATGCTTCTATTTGTTGTTGGCATGGAACTTAGCGTCCGAAGCTTAAAGTATACGTGGCGGCTAGCTTTACCTGCGGTTGTTATGCAAACTGCAGCGAGCCTAATAGTTATGTTCGCCGCCTCATCTCTTCTCGGCTTATCCAACTCAGCGGCAGTTCTATTAGGATTTGTAGTCGCGCTCTCTTCAACGGCTGTAGCTGTAAAATTACTCGAAGAAATAGGTTCTCTTCGCGCCCGTGTCGGCCGTATCACTGTTGCAGTCCTAATCGCCCAGGATCTGGCTTTCTTACCTATGTTGCTAATCGTAGAGAATATGGGCTCAGATGGCTTTGATATGGCTGCTGCTACTCAGGTAGGTATTTCAGCGTTATTGCTGTACGGGTTTGTCCGGCTACTTCTGCGCCAGGGTCGCCAGCATTTACCATTCTATAAGATCATTGTTGGTCACGTGGATCTATCTCCGCTCGCTGGTCTAGTATACTGCTTTGGCGGAAGCGCGCTAATGGGGGCAATTGGGCTTTCGCCCGCCTATGGGGCTTTTCTCGTCGGCCTAGCCATCGGAAACAGTGCAGAACGCCTACCGATACTAAATGTTATTCGTCCGATACAGAGCGTCATGCTTATGGTGTTTTTCCTTTCAATAGGCCTACTACTTGATTTGGATTTTATATGGAATAATTTAGGCACAGTTTTATTGTTATTCTTGGTCGTGACGTTGTTCAAGAGCGCGCTCAACATCGTAATTTTTCGATCTCTCCATGAATCATGGCAACGCGCCTTTATGTCAGGCGTTCTCATTTCGCAACTTGGTGAGTTCTCTTTCCTTCTCGCCGCCTCAGCTGCAGCTGTCGCTGCAATAACACCGGAGGAGTCAAAATTAATTATCTCAGTGACTGTATTAAGTCTTGCCCTGAGCCCATTCTGGCTGTCAACGGCCCGCCGTTTACACCGTATCGCAGAACGAAGACTAACAACACTCAAACTAGTTTTTGAAGCAACTTTCGTTGGTGAACTACTCCTAGCCCGCCGAAGTACCCGCTGGACCCGCCGAGTTGATGAAAGTATGCACAATAAAGCCAATACATTAAAAGAAAAGATCCTCACAAAACGCGCAATTACGAGGGAAAAGAAAAATTCTCTCCAATTAAACTCTCAGGTTGATCTCCCTAATCGTAGTAGCAAGTCTGACGATGCCTGACCTCAAATTCGAAAAGGATGCAGGTGGTATCGTCGCTGGGATTGACGAGGTGGGACGGGGGCCATGGGCGGGCCCAGTTGTTGCCGCCGCAGTAATTATCGACCAAAAAAAAGTTCCGCTTTGTCTTTCCAATACCATAGATGATTCGAAGAGGTTAAGCCTCGCGAGGCGTGAAGAGATCGCGGCTAATTTGCCTTCATGCGCCAAGATTGGTATTGGCGCAGCAACGCCGCATGAAATAGAAAAATTTAACATTCTAGGTGCCACCTTTAAGGCGATGGAACGAGCAGTCAACGCCCTACCAGTTAAGCCTGATTTTGCACTGGTCGATGGCAACCGAATGCCCGCTTTACCTTGTCCGGGGCAAACCATAGTTAAAGGAGATTCAATTTCTTTGTCCATTGCCGCCGCATCAATCATGGCCAAAGTCACACGAGATAGCATTATGACTAAACTTTCGTTGCACTATCCCGGTTATGGCTGGGAACGAAATGCAGGATATGGAACAGCACAGCACTCTAAGGCCTTGAAAGATCTTGGATTGACTCCGCATCATCGAAGAAGTTTTGCCCCCATAATCAAGATATTGAGTCCAAGCTAATATAAAGCCATATATCTAGATAGAATTAGATCATAGATTTATGCTAACCTATTGAATTTCATAATTTAGTTGACGGCGACTCTCCGATGAATCATGGTCTGCGCTATGACTAAAAAAAGTTCTTTATCAAGCAACAAAATCCTCATCGGCGACTGTATAGACCACATGGACGCGCTTCCGTCAGAGTCAGTCGATATGATTTTCGGTGATCCCCCTTACAACCTGCAGCTTGCAGGCGACCTGCATCGTCCCAACAATACACGAGTTAACGGCGTCGAAGAGAACTGGGATAAGTTTATAGATTTTGCACACTATGATGATTTTACGTGCCGCTGGCTTACCGCGGCACAGCGGATTTTAAAACCAACAGGTTCGATTTGGGTTATAGGAAGTTATCACAACATTTTTAGGGTTGGCACCGCACTTCAGGACCTTGGGTATTGGATTCTCAATGACATAATTTGGCGAAAATCGAATCCGATGCCTAACTTTCGGGGCAAGCGATTTACTAATGCCCATGAAACATTAATTTGGTGCTCCAAGTCTCAGGATTCCAAACCAACCTTTAATTATCGTGCTATGAAAGCTCTTAACGACGATATTCAGATGCGTAGCGACTGGCTGTTCCCAATATGTGCAGGCAGCGAACGGCTGAAGCTCGATGGGCGGAAGGCTCATCCCACTCAAAAACCAGAAGCGCTATTACATCGCATTATTTTAGCATCAACAAATCCAGGTGATGTCATCCTAGACCCTTTCTTTGGAACTGGCACAACGGGAGCAGCAGCGAAAAAACTAGGCCGCAACTGGATCGGTATTGAGCGTGAGACTGATTATGTCGAAATTGCACAAAGTCGTTTAGACGCCATTAAAATAGTTCCGATGGATGTCACCATACTGACTACACCAGACAAACGGACGGAACCTCGCATACCTTTTGGCACCGTAGTTGAGCAGGGTCTTCTCAATGCTGGTGATAAACTTTTCGACCTCCGTAAGAGAGTAACGGCAAAAGTAAACGCTGATGGCAGCATCGCTGTTAAAGGGGACCGCGGATCAATACATCAGGTTGGTGCAAGAGTTCAAAATGCGGAATCCTGTAATGGGTGGACTTTTTGGCATGTTGAGCGTCGTGGGAAGGTTGTCCCAATCGACAAGTTACGGGAACGGGTTCGCGCAGACATGGCTCTGCGCCGCGATAAGCCTCAAGGCCAGAGTTTGCAAAGCACTACAGGATAACGCTTTTCTCAAACTACTTTTAAAGCAAGGTCTATTATTTTTTTCATAACTGTTGGCAGAGCATATTCATCTAATCTATTTGGCATAACCCAGATAGCGTTCTCCGGATTTTCTTTATTGCTAACGCGAGCCTCTAGTATCGAAAGCTCCAAATGAAAATGCGTAAAGGTATGCCTTACCATTCCGGGTAATTTTGTCCAGCTGGCTTCAACTGGCGCAGCCTTTTTTGTTTTTGCAGAAGTCCACTCCTTCTCTAACCAATCTGTAGAAGGCACTTCAACCATACCCCCAAGCAACCCTTTGTCGGGTCGTTTCCTTAATAAAATACTCCCATCGCCACGTATCACCCAAAACACGACGCCACGCCGCAACGGTTTCTTGGCCTTTGTTTGCCTGTGCGGTAGTTCTTTTTGAATATTTGCTTTAAAGGCAGCGCAGCCAGGTTTCCATGGGCAGATGCTGCATTTTGGATTTCTTGGGGTACAAATAGTAGCACCTAAATCCATTACCGCCTGTGCGAAATCACCCGGTCTGCCGCACGTAGTCTCAGGAGCTATTTTTGCTGATAGCGTACGCAAGCTATTTTTGCAGCCGGGTAACGGCTCTTCGACAGCATAGAACCGGGCCATAACGCGTTCTACATTGCCATCAACTACGTTCGCTGGTTTCCCAAAAGCGATCGCCGAAATAGCAGCCGCGGTGTAATCGCCAATGCCCGGTAATTTTTTCAACTCCCGTTCATTATTCGGGAAATATCCATTTAATTCCGTAGAAACAATCTTGGCGCACCGGTACATATTGCGGGCGCGTGCATAATAGCCCAGCCCTTGCCAACCATGTAGTATTTCATCGAGATCTGCGGAGGCAAGATGGTCGACTGACGGCCAACGTTCACAAAACAATTTAAAATAAGGACCGACAGTCGCTACAGTTGTTTGTTGCAACATTATTTCACTAAGCCATACATGATATGGATCGGCGATTTGTCCTGCGGGTGCGCGCCATGGGAGAACGCGACGGTGGCGGTCATACCAATCGAGTATTTGCCGACGCATGACTGAAGGCAATTTGGAATTATTGAGCGCCATATAATGTCATCGTTACTTGTTCTAATTTGGACAACATCTTATCTTAAAGTTCGATAGGTGATTCGGGAATATCCCATTGTGAATTCGTCATGACACTAAAAAATACAAAGAAAGACATAAAAAAAGAAAGAAGATCAAGCACACCTCGAGCTCTTGCTTCTGTGCTTCCAAAAATCTCTGAGCCTGCTTTACGCAGGAGAGGTTTTGCAACAGCCGAAATTGTTACACGTTGGCCAGAAATAGCAGGTGAGTTAATTGCCGCGGAAAGCACGCCAGACCACCTAAGCTTTCCGAAAGATCCCCAGAAAGGGGGCACCTTATACATTGCCGCCTCGGGATCTGTAGCCCTTCAAATTCAGCATCAGGAGCCAAACATCCTGCAGCGGATTAACGTCTATTTTGGCTACCCAGCAGTAGGACGCATTTCTATTTCGCAGACGTCTCAGAGATATAAAAACACCAAGAAAGTTAAAAACCCCTCCATAGAGCCTACGCCTCGGCAGATCGCTGTAATAAAGTCGGCAACACAAGTCATTTCTGCGCCCGACTTACGTCATGCATTAGATAAACTCGGCATCGCCGTGGAGCGTGACCGCGCAACACTGAAATCAGAGAAACCAAACCCATCAAATTAAGAGTTTTAGGGCGAACCAAAGCTAGACCAAATACCTATAGATACGCTATATATTGGGGTTAGGAGGAAAAAATGCCGAATATATGGGTCTATGTTGTAGGGGGTATGGTTGCTATCGGTGCAATTGTCTCGATCAAAGGTATTATTGGTGAGAACGAGGTAACAAAGGTTACAGACCGCCAAGCCGCAACCACAACAGCTAATGCCGCGCCAATAGAGGTAGAGATCCCGGAACCAGACGCCAGTTTCGATAAGGTCGAGATCACCAAAGACGATTTCATCTTAGGCATGGATACAGCCCCTATCACGGTGATCGAGTACGCATCTTTGACCTGCCCGCATTGCGCGCAGTTCCATCAGAATGCTTTGCCAACCATAAAGAAAATCTTTATTGAAACAGGAAAAATCCGGTACGTTTACCGTGATTTTCCGCTCGATCAGCTAGCACTTTCGGGGTCAATGATTGCGCAGTGCGGCGGTCGTGATAGATATTTCGCATTTATCGACGCGTTGTTCGCACAGCAATCCAACTGGGCTCGCGACCCCAAGCCGTTTGCGGCCTTATCACGAATCGCTCGACTTGGCGGCCTTTCTCAAGCCAAGTTCGATGAATGTATTAAAGACAAAGATATTGCGGATGCGATCCTCAAGAAACGTCTCGATGGCGACAAAATTTTTGGAATTAATTCGACCCCTACGATTATTATAAACGGTAAAAGGTTTAGTGGCGGACTGTCGATCGAACAATTTAAGGCGGTTGTTGCCCCGCTCCTAAAATAGACAACAGATTTTGGTATTTATTAGTTAAGGAACCAGTGATAAGTGCAATTTACCAAACTGAAACTCACCGGCTTCAAGTCATTCGTTGAGCCAACCGAACTCTGGGTTGAGCCTGGACTAACTGGGGTCGTTGGCCCAAATGGGTGTGGCAAATCGAATCTCGTCGAAGCGCTGCGCTGGGTAATGGGGGAAACCTCTGCCAAACAGTTGCGCGGCGGGGGCATGGAAGACGTTATCTTTGGCGGGACTGACCGTCGACCCGCCCGTAATATAGCTGAGGTATCTCTATCCATCGACAATGCGGGGCGGGACGCGCCCCCACAATATAATACAAGCGACGGCCTTGAGGTGACACGCCGAATAGAACGCGGTGATGGGTCCAACTACCGTGTAAATGGTAACGATGTTCGTGCTCGTGATGTCCAAACACTTTTCGCCGATGCAGCATCCGGCGCCCGTTCAACCGCTTTAGTGAGTCAGGGACGAATCGGTGCTCTGATAGCCGCTAAACCGACCGATCGTAGGCATCTCCTGGAGGAGGCCGCAGGAATCACTGGGCTGCATTCGCGACGACATGAAGCAGAATTAAGGTTGCGGGCAGCTGAAACGAACCTTGAGCGACTCGACGACGTGCTAGGTGCACTTGAAGAACAGTTAAAAGGGTTGAAAAAGCAGGCACGACAGGCAACACGTTACAGAAATTTAAGCGACCACATTCGTCGCGCAGAAGCGATCGCAATCCATCATCAATGGGCTAAAGTCATCGCCGAAAAAGAAATCGCGGCCCAGCGAATGCAGAAAGCAGAAGATGCAGTAAAGACTTTTACTCAGGAGGTAGCCAACGCCACAACTGTCGACACAGAGGCAGCCAATGCGGTTCCAATACTGCGCAATGCGGAGGCTCGCGATGCCGCGGCCCTGCAACGCCTCGTTATTGCTCGTAACGAACTTGAGCAAGAAGAAAAAAGGATTGAATCGGAGCGACAGGAGCTTTTAAAACGTATCAACCAGATTAAAGGCGATCAGGCCCGTGAAATAGACTTCAACGAAGACGCAGCGAATGCTATCACTCGACTGACAAATGAGATTGCTGCACTGGAAGAAGCGGAACAAAATCAGGAACAGAATATTTCGGAAGCTACTGAAGAACTTAACACCGCCAACTCAGAGGTTCTCCGGCTTGAACAAAAATACACCGAAATGGCGCAAGGCATCGCCGCAGATGAGTCGCGTAAGGAATCTTTAAACCGGCGTATCAGTGAATCTGAGGTCCGAGGGGCTCGAATAGTTCAGCGTTTAGAAGAGCTCACCAAGGAAAGGGCGGCAGCCCAAAAAACCATTGATCTACAAGGTGCAGGCGCTGAATTTGCAGAAAAAATCGATACACTCCGCCTAACTTTGGAGGAAGCGAGGGCTGCGGCGGAAGAGACAGAAAGAGCTCGTACTAATTCTTTAGATACAGAAAATATGGTGCGAAATGAGTTGCAGGTAGTCGAAACTAAGCGGGCCAGGTTAAAGGCACAAGAGGAGGCACTTGAAGCTCTATTGACGGTTGGCGATCCGGATCTATGGCCTCCTATGATTGATTCGTTAAGTGTGGAACCTGGCTATGAACTGGCGCTTGCCGCTGCACTTGGGGATGATCTTAATGCACCAGCTGACGAGGCGGCGCCAATCCATTGGAAGTCGCTTGTGCCGTTTTCATCTCCACCAGCACTCCCCGCCGGTGCGGAACCCCTTTCATCTTTGGTGCACGCACCGCATGAACTGACCCGAAGGCTTTCTCAAATCGGAATCGTTCAAGATGAGGCAATGGGCAACCAACTTGCCGGTGACCTTATCCAAGGTCAAAGGTTAGTGAGCCGCGCTGGTGGTTTATGGAGATGGGATGGGTTCACGGTCATTGGTGATACTGACAAAGGTTCTGCTGCTAGATTAACTCAGCGGAATCGGTTGAAAGATCTACATACTGAAGTAGATCAAGCAGATCAGATTGTAACTGCGGTCCAAGGAGAGTTCGAAGATCGCCAAGCCGACTCCCAGCGGGCTATGGTAGCAGAACAGGCTGCCCGAGAAGCCTTGCGTGCAGCAGACCAAGCATTTCAAGAGATACGTGATAATGAAGCCACCTATAATCGTACTTTGTCAGAGGCGCGTTCCAAAGTAGTCTCAGCAGATGAAAATTCTGAGACACTGCGGGCCGATGATGTCGAAATCGAGAAAGTAATAGAACAGGCTCAACGCGAACTTGCAGAACTTAATGATATTTCAGCCCGACATGAAGTGGCAGAAAAATTACGCATAGAATTAAGAGAAGCTCGGGTGGCCGCGACCGAAAAGCAAAGTTTCTATGACCGCCTAATTGGTGAAGCGGATTCGCGGTCACAGCGCCTAGCCGACACAGGAGAGGCAAAGAATTCTTGGAAGAATCGTGCTGAAAAAGCATCGCGACAAATAGGAGCATTGTTACAACGCTTAGAAACAACCGAAGCCGCTTTGCAAAAAGCGAACGCACGCCCAAAGGAAATTTCTATACAAAGGGCCGAGTTATTCGAAAAGATCGCTCATGCAGAGGAAATACGGCTTAAAGCAGCAGATAGTTTAGCAGAAGGCGAAACTAAATTATCTGCCACGAGTAAAGCGCTTCGCGAAGCAGAAACTAAACTCAGCGAAAAGCGAGAAGAGCGTGTGCGTTGCGAAGCTCTGGAAGAACAAATTGAACAGACTATGGCTGTTATCACTGAACGTGCGAAAGAGCGTATCAACTGCGCGCCGGCCAATGCTTTAAAAGAGGTCGAGGTAGCCGATGACGACAGGCTACCAACTCATGAAGCTATCGAAGTCCGCGTTGAACGTCTAAAGCGCGAACGGGAAAACATGGGCGGCGTTAATTTGCGCGCCGAGACTGAGGCCGAAGAATTGAATGAGCGCATTCAAGTTATGCTAGCTGAGAGGGAAGATCTTATTTCAGCTATTGCACGTCTACGTCAGGGGATTTCAAGCCTTAATCGTGAGGGCCGGGCGCGTTTATTATCAGCCTTTGATGAGGTAAACGGTCATTTTACCGATCTCTTCACCCGGTTGTTTGGCGGCGGGAAGGCTCATCTTGCGTTAACCGAGGCAGAAGATCCGCTAGACGCCGGACTAGAAATTATGGCCAGTCCACCCGGAAAAAAGATGCAAGCTTTGTCGTTACTCTCCGGAGGCGAACAGGCCTTAACAGCAATTGCACTTCTCTTTGCCGTATTCCTTACTAACCCTGCACCCATTTGCGTCCTCGATGAGGTCGATGCTCCGCTAGATGACGCGAATGTTGAGAGGTTCTGTCAATTAATTCACGAAATTTCTGGTCAAACAGGTACGCGTTTCCTGATTGTTACGCATCATCGCTTAACTATGGCACGGATGGATCGTTTGTTTGGTGTGACCATGAGTGAACAGGGGATATCACAGTTAGTATCAGTCGATCTGCAAGCAGCAGAACAGCTACGGGAAAGCGCATAATCTGAGCGACCTAAGGGCATTTTTTATACATATTTTTCAATACTTTACCTTTTTATTTTTGAGCCTTGACAGGGTTAAAACTGCCCCCTAAGGTGCCCCCGCCTTGAGGTCTAACAGCTAAGCTGCCGACGGGCGGGAAGGGCGTATCCAGCCATGACCGAGCAAGAAAAATCCGTTTCAATACGGGATCTTGATGCCCGGCTGAAGGTGGCACGCCAATCCGCTCAAGAAACGGCGGCAAAAGCTAGTTCCAAAGGGCGGGGTCGTAGTGGCCTAGGATTGGCTATGAGGTTAGGTGTCGAAATCGTTTCGGCATTGGTGATCGGAGTTGGAATCGGCTTATTGATCGATTACTGGCTCGGTACAAAGCCCTGGTTTATGTTGCTGTTCTTTGTTTTTGGGGCAGCAGCGGGGGTTATGAATGTCTATCGTGTTGCAACTGGAATCGGACAAGGTGTCGGTTACAAACGAGAAGACGCAAATGAAATTTCTGACGATCCGACGTAATTGTTGGTAGAGAGGTTAAATTGGCAGCGGAAGGCCACAGTCCCCTCGCACAGTTTGAGATCAAAACGCTGATCCCCCTTAAATTAGGCGAGATTGACGTTTCCTTCACAAATTCTGCGCTTTTTATGTCCCTCACCCTGATTATGGTGACACTTTTTTTAGTTTTAGGTATGAGGCAACGTGCTCTCGTCCCGGAACGATGGCAATCTATGGCTGAACTGTCATATGAATTCGTCGCTAATCTACTGCGCGATACCGTTGGCAATGAGGGTCGAAAATATTTTCCCTTTGTTTTCTCACTTTTTATGTTCATTCTATTTGGCAACATGTTGGGCATGATTCCCTATAGCTTCACTTTTACCAGCCATGTAATTGTGACTTTCGCAATGGCACTTACTGTTTTTATCGGTGTCACGATACTAGGGTTTGTGAAGCACGGGTTTCGTTTCTTCAGTTTTTTTGTGCCGCCAGGTGTCTCTGTAGTGTTATGGCCATTAATGATCCCAATCGAAATAATTTCCTATTTATCCCGGCCGATCAGCCTTTCCGTGCGTTTGTTTGCGAATTTGACTGCCGGCCATACGATGCTGAAGGTCTTTGCTGGTTTTATCATCAGCTTAGGTATTGTAGGCGGCATTCTTCCATTCGCTTTCGTCGTAGCTCTTACTGGTTTAGAGCTATTAATTGCCTTCCTACAGGCTTATGTATTCACAATTTTAACCTGCTTTTATATCAATGATTCCATACACTTGCATTAAGAGTTGTATAGGGAAGAAACTAAGAAAGGAACAGTCTAATGGAAGCTGCTGCAGCTAAACTAATTGGTGCGGGCCTTGCGGCAATCGGTGTTATTGGCGCCGGAATCGGTATAGGTAATATTTTCGCCGCCTTCATCTCATCGGTAGCCCGCAATCCAGCCGCTGCTGAAAATGTTACAGCCATGACCTGGATCGGTTTTGCTCTAGTCGAGGCTATAGCGCTCTATGCGTTAGTTGTCGCGTTGCTCTTACTCTTCGTCTTCTAATTTTTTAAGTTTGTGGCGCCTAACTTTCTGGCGCCTTTTGTCGAGAAAGCTGAGCCATGCCGCAACTAGACCCGACGACATTCGTACCCCAATTATTTTGGCTAATGGTGACGTTTGTGCTGCTATATCTAGTCATGTGGAAAATCGCCATCCCTAGGATTAGCGACGTTTTACAAGATCGCCAAAAACGCATTGATAGCGATCTCGAAAAAGCTGAGGAGCTTAAGAAAGAAGCGGAATCCGTTCGCGAAGCTTATGAAAAATTAGTGACTAATGGGAGTAACAAAGCTCAAGAAACAATCCGGGCTGCAAGGGAAAAAATGGTGGCGGAGGCAATAGATCAGCACGCTTCCTTGACTGAACGACTGGCCGCACAAACATCAGAGGCTGAAAACAGGATTGGTGCCGCAAAAGATCAGGCACTGGCTAATATTCGGACCGTTGCATTAGACGTAACACAACTCGCAGCAAGTAAGTTAATAGACCAAGAAATCTCTGAAACGGAAGTAGAAGCCGCAGT
>CAYZDH010000040.1:0-16135 GCA_964477025.1 uncultured Rhodospirillaceae bacterium
CTGAAATTGGCGCGGAATATAGATCGCTCTTGACTGGCAAATCCTAATTTTTAGACTTTCGGGTGGGACGGCATACGAGATATCGTTTGCCGTCCCTACCTTTTAACAACTAATTATTAATAGTTTGAAAGACCATCGATGAGCCCAGAGGATAAGCCAAATTCAAGAAAGTCTGAAAAAAGAGCAGCCGGGGCTGAATTAGTATTACCCATCGTCGGTTTAGTTTTCACAATCTATTATTTTACGACGATTATTGATGTCCCGTGGACAGCACAAGTAAGCGCATTTTTTGTCGGTACGATTCTAATCGGATTAGTTATCGCCCTCTTCATTCGTACAGCCGTTAATGTGCGTCGCGGGGAGGCCACCTTAAGTTTGGCGCCTCTAATTGCACCAAGAGACTACGTCCCAAAACGCGCCGCACTCCTTGGCCTGACGCTTTCATATGTATTTTTTATTGAATGGGGTGGCTTCACGATTACCACCTTCTTTTTTCTGTTGCTAGCGATGTTGTTACTGAGCAACGGAAAACACAAGAGGCTTATTCTCGCTCTTTCCTTCACTTTATCAGTAGGTGGTTACTTCTTATTTATTGTTGCCTTCAATACCCGGTTTCCCCGAGGCCCCGTCGAATTACTGCTACACGGCGTCTTTTAACATGGAAATTGATTGGGGGCTCTTTGCCGATCTATTTAGCCGTACCTTTACTTTCTGGTGGGTTATTTTACCAGCAATTCTGCTAGGGTTAATTGTAGGCGCTATCCCAGGTTTTAGCGCGGCTAATACGATAATAATTCTATTGCCCATGACCCTCGCAATGGAACCTGAAATCGGCTTAATCTTTATGGTTGCACTTTATGCCTCATCGCGCATGGGAGCAGGTATTCCCGCCATCTTGGTAAATATACCTGGAACCGCCGGTGCAGCAGCTACGCCGCTTGACGGATACCCAATGACCAAGCAAGGGCGCGCACAACAGGCGCTCGCAATTTCGTTTGTAGCATCTGTTTTTGGAGGGCTTTTGACGACAATATTGGCCCTGATTGCCATGCCGTGGTTATCCCAAGTCGCCTACCACCTTCATAGCGTGGAAATGATTGTAATCATGCTTTTCGGCATCTCTTTAATCGCAACAATAGCCGCTAAAGATACCTTGAAAGGCCTAATTGCAGGATTTTTCGGTCTAATGATTGGTTATATTGGCGCCGATGTTGTCTATGAGACCCCTCGTGGGACATTCGGTTTTCTCGAACTCTATGACAAGGTTCCCCTAATCCCAGCCCTCGTTGGTTTGTTTGCTGTATCAGAGGCCTTTGCCGTAATAGAAGGCGAATCCATTCTCAGCAAACGTGGTATGGACGCCATGCAGAAAGCTGGTTGGGCAGAAACATGGGAGGGCGTAAGATTAGCCGTAAGCCGATGGTGGCATATCATTTGGACGAGCATCATTGGCCTCATTATTGGCGTAGTACCTGGTGCAGGTGCTGCTATTGCTTCCTTTGTTGCATATCAGCAATCTAAGACATTTTCTAAAACGCCCGAACTATACGGCACCGGTCACCTCGATGGGCTCGTCGCACCAGAATCTGCAAATAATGGCGTAACATCAGGTACGCTAATCCCGTTACTTGTTATCGGCGTCCCCGGAGGGGCAACGGCTGCAATTATGGCGGTTGTACTGCAATACCATGGCGTTACAGTTGGCCCAGATCTATTCGACAGCCAACCAGAATTAGCCTATGGCGCCTTTACCGCAATGGCAGCAACATACGCCATCATGATCTTAACCGTTCTACCACTAGCTCGCTATATGTCGCGAATTACAGTCGTCTCCACCACATACATGGCACCAATAATCATCTCATTTACTTTGGTTGGGGCCTTTGTGCCGAGGGCCTATGTTTTTGATATGTATCTAGCCTTGGCATTCGGCATTATTGGCTATGTCGCGCGAAAAACAGGATATCATGTGGCCGCAATTCTTATAGGAGTGATTTTAGGCCCATTACTGGAAAATTATTTCCTACGTGCCCTTCGTATTTCGCAGGGCGACGTGATGGTTATTTTTTCGTCCACACTCGGCAACGTAATGTGGGTAATGCTTATCATCTCTCTATTCGTTCCTATGTATCTAGATTGGCGAAGAAAATCACAAACCAAGAAAGCATTTTAACCAACACAACCTCTAAATGATCCCAGCTCTTCTTAAAATTAGACGACTACGTGGAGTTGCGAGAAAGTTAAGAAATTTTTTTACCTTATTTGTCGCTTTGATCCCTGTCGCCCCAGCAATGTATGTTGTCGTATTTTTTAAACCTTCAGGTAATGGCCCAGCTAAGACAACGCCGTGCTCTGACAGGCGCCTTATAGCTGGAATTTGTCCAAAACCAATTTCCCTACCCTTCCCTCGACCTATCCGTTTCATCAGTTGCGAAGCACTTAAGAAAAGCTCTGTCTTATCCGCAACAGCTGCAGCTATACCAAGTCTTTTGATCATGCTTGCAATATATCTTCCCGATGTAGCAGAATTATAAAGAACTCGGTCAGCAATAAGTATTGCCTCGCGTAATGCGTCTACAGAACCGAGGTTCGGCAACTCCGCACCACTTCTAACAGCTACCCCAACATTAACGTCACCCACCCTCGTCAAAGAACTAACATCCAGGAGACCAGCCGAACGGAATTCTTCCATATTCATAACCGGCGCAATCAAGATGTCCGGCCTCATATCATTACTCTCCATGACACCTTTGATTTCTGTAGATGTCATATAAACCTCATTAAAACCTACCCCTGTGATGCCTCTATAGACATTAATACACTCCATCACGCCAGATTGAGGTGCTCCCGCACTAATAAGAGAAATCGCAACCGTCATTATTATTTCTCCTTTAGTTGCTGGCGGTCCAACACACGCTTATTCTAGCCCAACTATACATTGGAGATTAGTTTCATGAAGAACCAAAAGACTTATATGCCGAATGACCCCGGCGATATTATTGGCGAAGAGCACTGGGCCAAGCGTGGGGATATCGATCTTTTTTTATTTAGACGATATTCCCCAATAGCACGGGCTGAAAACCCAGAAAAACCTGTTCTTTTTCTAGTCCACGGATCATCTTTTTCGGCGCGAACGGCATATGATCTCGAAATACCCGAACAAGGCGATTACTCATTGATGCGAACTTTCGCGGGGCTTGGATACGATGTCTGGACAATGGATCATGAAGGGTACGGAAGATCAACACACACTAATGGTTTTTCTTATATAGCTGATGGTGTCGAGGATATAAAAGCTGCTGCCCCAATAGTTGAGAGAGTAACTGGCAAACAGGCATTTTCCTTTTTCGGCTCCTCTTCTGGGGCTTTACGAGCGGGTGGATTTGCAAACGCTTGTCCAGAACGGGTTAATAAGCTCGTATTAGCAGCATTAGTTTGGACTGGCGAAGGATCGCCAACGCTCGCAAAACGTGCCGAGAAGATTGATCAATGGCGGGAATCAAATCGACGTACTGTAGATGAAGCGGCCTATCTCAATATTTTTAATCGAGATATTCAGGGTTTAACTATTCCTGAGCTGCCGGCTGCCGCTGCAGCTGCAGAAATGGCAAATGGAGGAGGTAGTGTACCCAATGGTACATATATCGATATGTGCGTTAATTTGCCGGTGGTCGACCCAACCAAAGTCGATTGCCCCGTAATGATCTTTCGAGGTGATCATGATGGCATTGCAACAGACGAGGATGTCCTGGGTTTCTTCAACGCTCTGCCAAATAAAGACAAACAGCTCGTTATGGTTTCTGGCCAAGCACACAACACAACGATCGGTATTAACCGGGCTCGCTTTTGGCATTCACTTAATGGTTTTTTGTGCATGCCGGGACGGGTCGACCAATAGAAATGGCTAGCAATATTTGGAGCCAAGAATATTGGGCCTTAAAGGGTGACGTAAAACTCTATATGTGGCGCAAACGACTGGGAGATCCGACCCTAGACAACACGCCCAAGCCCATATTGTTTCTAGTCCATGGTTCTTCTTTTTCCGGGCCGACGGGTTTTGACCTTCAGGTGCCTGGTCGCCCTGATTATTCACTAATGGACAAGTTTGCTTCATACGGCTTCGATGTCTGGACTTTGGACCACGAAGGTTATGGACGTTCAGATAGTACCGAGGGTAATAGTCCTATTTCGGAGGGCGTCCATGACCTAAAAGCCGGCATGGAAGTTATCATTGAGGAAACTAGACAAACAGAGGTAGCCTTTTATGGTTCCTCTTCGGGAGCGCTAAGGGCTGCCGCCTTTGCCGAGGCATACCCTAACCATGCCAAAAAGCTAATACTTGACGCCTTTGTTTGGACTGGTGACGGCGCTCCTACGCTAGTCGAAAGGACAAAAAAGTTGGCTCAATGGACTAGTAGCAACTTACGGCCAGTGGATCGCGACTTTTTTCTCTCTATTTTTACTCGTGACAAACCTGGCACATCGGAAGATAGCGTAGCCCGCGCCCTTGCAGATACAGAGCTTAAATTATGCAATTCCGTTCCGACTGGTACCTATGTGGATATGTGCTCGATTTTACCGGTATGTGACCCGACTAAAACGACGTGCCCTGTCCTAATCATTCGCGGTGAGCATGACGGGATTGCAACTGAGGAAGATCTATTGAATTACTTCAAACTTTTGCCAACACGCGATAAACAATTCGTAATCATCCCAGGGCTCGCACATGTAACATTTCTTGGTCTAAATCGAGCCCGTTTTTGGCATGTAATGAAAACATTTCTGTTCAGCCCTGAACGCGTTGATATTCAGTAATAACGAAATAAACCCAATAGCTCTGTTTGAGGGCGCCAGGCAGACATAACGCATGGACTGCCTATAAAGGTATAATAATCCTAGAAATCGGCTTCAGCTTAAATCTGAGATAGGAGAAGTTTTTGGCGGGATTGTCGGTTTAGCTAGCCTGTAATAGAGTCGGCGCATGAAATAATGGAGGAAATTGTGACATCGGATTTTGAAGATCATTGTTGGAAAGATGTCGTCTCAGAGGGCGCATTAAAAATTTACAGTCATTACGAGCGCAAAACCTATGTAGGTGCAAAACCCGCACTTCTCGCTATTGATCTTTACAAACTAGCCTATCAGGGCGGCTCTAAACCCGTTGAGGAGCTCATTGACTCTTATCCCAGCTCCTGTGGTGAAAACGCTTGGAATGCGATTCCTCCTACGGAGAGATTATTCAAAGCCGCGCGAGCTGTTGGCATCCCAATCATATATTCGACCACAGAGACACGAGCTGAATCAAATGTTGCGCACGCCTATGCAACCAACCGACAAAAGGTTCAGGTTGCCCCCGATGTATGGGAAATCAAAGAAGAGTTCGCCCCCCAGGAAGGCGATCTCATGGTCTACAAGCAACGAGCGAGTGCTTTTTCTGGAACCCCGTTAATTCCGCAACTTAACCAGATGGGTGTCGATAGTTTGATTGTTTGTGGTGAAAGCACCAGCGGCTGTGTCCGTGCAAGCGTCGTCGACGGCTATTCGAGTGGTATTCATGTTACAATCGCCGAAGAATGCTGTTTCGACCGCCACATGCTGTCTCACAAAGTAAACCTATTTGACCTTCATCATAAGTATGCAGATGTCATGCATGTTAATGAAATCGTCGACAACCTCTACTCCAAAGCCGGACTGAAGGAAGCTTCATAATGGAACCCAGCCGCTATGGACCTTTTCCTTATAAGCCAATAAATCGGCGCCCAAAACTTAAATGGCCAAACGGAGCACGTGTAGCCGTTTGGATTGCGCCCAATTTAGAATTTTTTCCACTTGATGAACCGATTCCAGGCTCACGTTACAGCTATACTCCGGAGGTGTCTTCCTGGTCTCAGCGCGACTACGGTGCTCGCATCGGAATTTTTCGTATCATGGAGGTCCTATCAAAGCGGAATATTCGCGCGACCTGCACACTAAATTCAGAAGTTTGTGATGCCTACCCAGAAATGATGGAAGACGCCGTCGCCCTGGGTTGGAATTTTATGGGTCACAATCAGAGCAACTCTCGTCCGTTTCATTCAACTCCACCTGAAGGAGACAAACAACTTATTAAAGATGTGTTGAACCGAATTGAGAAATCGACAGGGAAAAGACCTCGGGGCTGGCTAGGTTCCGGGCTTCAGGAAACATGGAATACTTTGGATTATCTTAAAGACGAAGGCATCGAATATGTTTGTGACTGGGCAAATGATGACCAGCCTTACTTCATGACTGTTGGTGATAATAAACTCGTATCTTTGCCATATTCGACAGAAATCAATGATCTGCCTAAGTTCCGTGCTGGTCGCTCAAACGACGAATTTGAACAAATGATCCGTAGTCAATTTGATACCCTCTATGAAGAAGGTGAAGAGTCTGCACGGGTAATGGCAATTTGCCTTCACCCTTTCGTAATTGGCGTCTCCCATCGTATTGGGGTCCTGAAATCTGCTCTTGATTATATTCGGGAACACGATGGTGTCTGGTTCGCAACGGCTGAAGAGATCGTCGATGCTTGGTTGGCATCCGACGCCACCTTTTAATTTCTTATCGGGAAAAATAATGATTATTGATCACCGTACTTACGACTTTCATCCAGGAAAAATGAAAGCTTGGATCGACGTATTTGAAGAATATGCATTGCCATTACAAAAAAAGTATCTTGGAAATTTTATCGGTTTTTTCACTACTGAGGTTGGTCCGATTAATCAGGTGACCTTCATGTGGGGCTTTCAAGATGCTGGCGACCGCGAACGCAGGCGCGCGGAGATGGAGGCAGACCCAGGCTGGGCAGAATTCGCGCGTCGTAGCAGTGAACTTGGCGCCCTAAAACAACAAACTGACAAACTAATCAGGCCAGTAAGTTTTTCACCTATTCAATAAATACTAAACAGCTAGTGGCGTGTTCCCACCCGGCACTTCAACATTGAAAATATTCAGAGTTATGGCTATTAAGTTATAATGCCCTAAAAGACCGGCTAAGTCTGTTGCACCTATCACACCATGCCGATCAGCGACCTTTTGATATATGCTTTCACTAACCCTTTTTGATGAATATAATTCACAGCAGAAATCGTAGATTTCCTCTTCTGCCAGGTCCTGAAAGTCTGGGCGTACCCCAACTTTAATTGCTTCAATTATATTCTGAGTAAGTCCTGCTTTTATTGCTTCACTTTCATGGGCAAACCACTCGTATTGCGCCTTCCAGTGAAAGGCCGTTACCAGAATAGCCAACTCTCTCAGTTTCCATGGGATAGAACATTCATATCTGACAAATTGACCTAGTTTCTGAACCTTATCCGCGAGCACCGGGCTATTGAGTAACGGCAAAAATGGCCCTCTGACACCACCACGCGGCCCCCCCGCGATTTCATCAAAAACTGTTTTCTGTGCACTACTCATAGAATCTCGCGGAATTTCTGCGATCCGTGCCATGACTATCTACTCCTCGTTAGGCGCAGGTATACGGTTAGCCCGCCTCCTGAATTTTTGAGATAATATCTGATGGTGTCACCGGATATTTATCAAGTTTTATACCAAAGTCCCGCAGAGCACTCTCTATAGCTGACAAAATTGCCGGCGCTGCTGTCATTACTCCACATTCGCCAACGCCCTTAACACCGATGGGATTTCGGTCAGTCGCTGACTGTTGATGAATGATCTCGTAATTGGGTACTTCTGGCGCAGTCGGAATTAAATATTCTCCTAAGTTAGTTGATTGGGGTATTGCTTGGTCATCATAAATCATGTTTTCAAAGAGGGCATGCCCTAGACCCAGCGTGACGCCACCGAGAACCTGACCATCAACGATGAAAGGGAATATAAGATTGCCGCTATCATGAACGATCACATAGCGATTAATCCGAACATGACCTGTGCCAACGTCAACTTCAAGCTCCGCACCATGCGCACCATTTGCATAGGCGACATTGTCTGGCATGAAACTTTCTTCAGCCTCCAAACCGGGCGTTATACCCTCTGGTAGAGCGTAACCCGGCACACCGGCAACGGCTCCCGCAATCTCCTGAAAACCCACAGCTAGATCAGGTACACCGGCGATAAAGACGTGACCATCCTTCAACTCCAGATCTTCCGCCGAAGCCTCAAGAAGGTGTGCCGCAATGGCCATTACCTTTTTTCGGACTGCACCCGCAGCCAAATGAATGGAAGACCCCGCACAAACCGTCTGGCGGCTAGCAAAACCGCCGAACCCCTGAGTCACATTCTGTGTGTCTCCATGTACAACTGTTACATCTTCTGGGCTAACACCGAGTTGGTCGGCCACAATTTGAGACATTGCTGTTTGAAACCCCTGCCCCATCGCAATACCGCCGGTATAAACAGAAATTTTTCCTGAGGTGCCAATTCTGACAATACCGGTTTCAAAGGGGCCACGACCCGTTGGCTTCACATAGTTCGCTATACCTAAACCGAGAAAACGGTTTTCCGCTTTTGCAGTAGCTTGACGTTCAGGAAACCCCGCAAAGTCCAATGCCTTCAGTAAATCATGCTGACATTTTTTATAATTTCCACTGTCATAGATGATTTGCTGCCCCGCTTGAGTTTTAAGCGGATGGGCATAGGGCATATCTTCATGTCGTATCAAGTTAATTTCTCGGAAGACTGTCCGGCCGATCCCGACTAAATCAGCTGCTCTATCAATCAATCTCTCCATGGTAAAACAGCCCTGCGGGTGCCCCGCCCCCCTCATCGAGGTTGCCGGAACTTTATTGGTATGGGCCACAATTACGTTAAGCGCATAATTCGGAATGACATAAGGACCAAGGATTGTTGTAGCGGCACTAAAGGGAATATTAAAACCGCGGGCTGTATAAGCGCCCTGATCGTGGTACATCCGTCCCCGCAAACCGAGTATTTTTCCAGAATTGTCGCAAGCCATTTCGACATCCCAGAATTGGTCTCGCTCCTGCGTCGTCGTGATTAAATGTTCCCGGCGGTCTTCGACCCATTTTATCGGCTTTCCTAGGATCATCGTGGCCGCGCTAATAACTGCGTCTTCTGGATAAAACAACAGCTTAGGGCCAAATCCACCGCCTATATTCGGAACGATCACCCTTATCTGTGCTTCATCGAGACCTAGCAAATAGACCAGAATACTGCGATGAGAATGTGGCGCCTGACAAGAACTCCACATAGTAAACGTTTCACGCAAGGGGTCAAAACGAGCAATGCTACCGCGGCATTCCATCGAGTTTGCTACACCACGGTGCTGATAAAGTTCTGAACTGACAATATGCGGGGCATTTGAAAAAGCGCTATCGATATCACCATGACCAAAATTTAAGTCCTGAACGATATTTCCAGAGCCTATCTGCCGCGAATTAACAGGCGGAGCATCGGGTTTTGCCGAATCTCTTGGGTCGGCAAGCACCTCCAGGGGATCGTATTCAACAACAACCAGCAGAGCCGCATCTTCAGCTACATATCTATTTTCGGCGATGACGGCGACAATAGGTTCACCAACATAGCAAACTTCTTCATTCGCCAGAATATAAGGCCCAACATCGGCTCTAGCACCGGAACTCGGAAAATTCTCTGGCACACGCTCCTGGGATAGAACTGTCAGTAAATCGGTAATTGTATATACAGCAACAACTCCGGCAACATCCAGTGCCGCAGATATATCAATAGACGTAATTCGGGCATGTGCCATTTGGCTTCTGACGACCGCTAGATTGAGCATTCCATCGAGTTGAATATCATCGATGAAAGTAGCTTCCCCTGCCAAAAGGATATCGTCTTCCAGCCGTGTCATCTTTTTGCCGACAAAGGTGTCAGCCATAGGCATTACCCCCTGAATAAACCACTAGTACCTAGTGCACCATCAGGTATCTAAGATGCCTTTGGGTTGGCAACACCAACCATAGTGTCCCGCGTTACGATTGCCGCCAGTTGTTCTTCACTCCAACCTTCTGTGCCATCTGGCCGCCTTGGGATAACTAAATAACGTAAATCGGCTAGGCTATCATGCACACGAACGGTCGTATCATCCGGGATATTTGTGCCGAACTCGGAGAGAACCTTTCGCGGCTCAATCACGACCCTGGAACGGTAGCTTTTGCTGCGATACCAATCCGGTGGCATACCAAGCACGGCACGCGGATAACAGGAGCATAAGGTGCAAACGACGACGTTTTGAACATCTTCGGTATTCTCAACCACAGTCATCTTAGCCGCCCCAGCATCTATACCAACTTCAGCCAATGCGGCGTTTCCGTCCTCCAGTAAACGTTTTTTGAAATCTGAATCCGTCCAGGCTTTGGCAATTACCGAGGCCCCATCCGATTTCTCAAGGGACTCAACTTTTTCCTGGGCAGCTCTTAGCTCCTCAGGGGTCAGATGTCCTTTTTCCATCAATAATTCGCGAATGGCATAAGTCATCAGCTCATAACGAGAGGGCTCTGCATCCTCAATATCCGGCTGAAAGGTGAGGTCATGGTCATGGTCATGTTCGTGTGTCTCGCGTTCTTCCGCCATTTTAAATCTCTCGCCTTCCTGCCCTATGCGGGCTGCAACCAATGCTCATAAATGTCAACGTCTACAGTATCCGATTCAGGACCAGTGTAGCTTTCCCAAACATGGGTTTGTTTAAAACGAACCCTATAAAGGGTCTTTTTAGGTAGCCCATCAAACCCGTATGCAAGCTCCTCAGGATTAGGGAAATTACCGCAAACTCTTTCAATTTCGCCGATCTTTCCTCGAATATAGTATGGGGTACGCCTATGACCAGGAGGGTGGGTCGCGATCACTTTAACAGCATCCCCCGGCACAAAGTTATCACTCATCCTCGTACCTCCTCCATTCGTTTTTTTATCTCATCCATTCTTTTCTCAAGCTCATCATCCGTGAATAGGCCTTTTTCGACGAGAATCATTTTCATCGATTCCGTTGAACGCTCATAATAATCTAGATCACTATAAAGTGGTTCACCCATCTGCTCACGTGCCCGCCTAGATTCATCGGTGACATATATATGGCGGCCAGCGGCTCCCAACGCGTTACTGATTGCCGTTGACTGCCTTTCCCAAGACTTCATCTCAGTTACAGCCGGCTCGACAACACCGTAATCCTTGCCGCCAATGTCATGATATCCCCTGCCCGGATTTTCTGCATCTGCCATTAGGTTGCTCTCCTTATTTACTGGTCGCATTTTCCCACATTACGCAAGATGGTCAACAGAACTCGTTCTTTGACCATCTTTCCATCGCCTTCTATATTCCATCCAACAAGGAATATTCCAGGGGAAAAGGTCATGGGCACCACCATATACCGAGATTACGATCAGGAATCGCTCGATTTAGAATATAATAATCGCGGAAGATTTCCCGATACAGCTGACTGTAAAGCCGCACAGGTTACCGGCTCCGATGAGGCTAAGGCTGAATACGAATGCCAGATAGACGTTAGGTTCGGCGCGGGCGATACGGACCTTTTAGATATTTATATCGCTGCAGGTGACGGACCAAGGCCGATACATGTGTTTTTCCATGGAGGATACTGGAAATCAAATACTAAGAACGATTTTGGTTTTGTGGCCAAACCCTTCGTTCCCTACGGTGTTACAACAATAGTCGTGGAGTATCCCCTTATACCATCAGTGCGCATGGGGACATTAATTGATCGTTGCCGTGCCTCTTTGGAATGGACCTGGCGCAATGCAGAGACGTTTGGCGGCGATAAGAACAACATTACGATTTCCGGACATTCCGCTGGTGGCCATATCACGGCAATGATGATGCAAACCGATTGGTCTAACTACGGGGAAGGGTTACCTAAAGATTTGGTCAAAGGGGGTTGCAGTATCAGTGGTGTCAGCGACCTTGAGCCAGTGCGCCTTTCATTTCAGAACAACGAACTTCAATTCACCCCAGATGAAGCTGCGGAGTTCAGCACGCTCTTTATGGCTCCAAAACACCCGGGGCCACTTTTGGCAGTCGCTGGCGGAATAGAGGGTGCCGAATTTATTCGCCAAACCACAGAACTTGCTGACGCCTGGGGAGCAAAAGGTATGGATGTAAAAAGCTGGGTAATGGAGAGTAAACACCACTTCACAACTATCAACGAGTTTTTAGAGCCTGAAAGTGAACTATCCCAGAGTGTCCGCGCTCTAACAGATTTATAAAATTAGAAAAAAGAAAGTTAAAGTGATGATTTTTAAGGTTGGAGAAGCTTCACCAGCAAACACCTTTTTTGCCATATGGATGGCTGAGGCTGCAGGGCTTTATGAGCAAAACGGTCTTGATTTTGGGATAATAAAAATGGTCGGGGGCAGCGAGACCGGCCCCGCTCTCTCTTCGGGTAAAATCCAGCTCATGCATATTGGTATGTCGTCTGTGGTTAGGGCAAATTCCGCCGGCTTCAACGTCACTACAATCGGCTCACTTAGTAATGTTATTCGTAGCACCTTATTTGCCGCTCCCGGAATAATTGGTGCAGAGGAAATCAGGGGTAATAAAGTTGGGATCAGCAGCACCGGGTCGGAAAGCGAATTATCCACCGTGATTGCGCTAAAAAAACTTGGCCTTTCACGGAACGACATCGAGTTCCAAGAGATTGGTGTAGAGCGCCTCTCACACCTAAAAAATGGTACCGTCAAAGCCACAATGCTGGGCGAGCCTCTCCGCAGCATTGCCTTAGCGGATGGGTTAAAGCCTGTATGCGACCTGCTCGCAGCCCGGGTGCCCTGGCTTTACAGTGGCCTTGTCGTAGACAAAACATACCTAAAAGAAAATCGTGATACGGTGCTAAGTTTTATGCGTGCAACCATCGAAGGTAATTACCTAGCGGTCAAAGAACATGACCGGGCCAAGGATATCATGGCCAAGGCCCTCAATATTGCTAACGCTAAAAACCTTGATATCACTTACAATAATTTCAAAACCTACACACCTCTGAATGCCGAACCTACAATTGAAGGCGGCAAAAATATCATCGCAACCGTCGAAGCAAGAAATAAGAGCAAAAATATTGATGACTACATAGATCAAACCATCCAGACGGAGCTCAGACAGGAAGGTTTTTTTGAGGCCATGAAGAAGAAATATAAATTAGATTAGACACCTGACACTGTATATGTTTATCGATCTCTTTTCTCGAACATCTGCCAAAACGTTCCAGACAACCAACCAAGTGCCGACCAAAAAATAGCGGCCGTCACTAATGACGCGGCAACAAAATGGCTGGCCAACTCAGCGGGCACATTTCCTCCAAAAATCTCAGGCTTTGGTGCTCCAACAATCTGCGGCAGCGCTATTAATGAAATTCCCGCAATTACCCAAAAAAAGCCTTTTAGGAAGACTAACACCGAGAGCCCTGTCGCGGTGGCGGCCACACAAAAGAACCACCACTCCTGGCGAGAAGCAAGTTCCACTGCAGGCGCACCCGGAAGTTCTGGAGGGAGACCCAAGGAAGGCGCAAGCGATATAACACTAAACCCTGCCACACCCCATATAACACCCGTTCGGCCGTTAATTTTACCTTTCGAAATGGAGAAGCAGGCCACCAGAACCAAACCAAAACCTATGCCCATTATAATATTAGTAATTGTTGTAAAGAATCTACGTTCCCACCGTTTTCCTTGGTGTAAAATTGTCGAAATATTTTTTGCCCAATCACCATGTTTGCCGTGGGCTAAAATAAGCATGCTGTTACGGTAAGTACTCTGTTTCTTGTTTACATCCCCCGCTTTAGCCTCAAACTGCTCCGCATGAAGAATTATTGGAGTCGTCGTAAATTCCTGAATAACGGTTATAACAATTCCACTGAGGAACCCCGCCAGGATTGCCGCTGCAAAAATACGCCGATACACGTTTTGAACTTAGAAACTTAGTGACAGGGAAACGCAAAAGAATGGCGGGTATCATGCGCAGCATTATGGATCGTATCAGAGTGCGCAAATCCGGCACCGACAACCAGAAAGGCTCCAAACAAAAATGCGACGACAGCAGGCGTAAATTGTTTATTCGAAGCTATAAGAGTTTTTTGGTTATCGACGATCATCTCTTTCATTGATAATTCCTTTTCTATTTGCACCTCAGAGTGACTTGGTCTATCGAATATTGCAATAGGAGGTCGGCCATTGGTTCACGAAGTGCCAATAGCACTTATAACGATCAGGACTTCACCAAGCCTTCTGAAAATTAAAACAGCTAACGTTTGAGCAATTGATAGCATGTTTTTCTCGCTCAAGTACCACAAGATTAATCATTGGAAGTTAGCCTTCGCGACCGGGAAACCTTATGCCAGTAAACTTGACATAGGATAACTCCTCCATTGCGTATTTCACTCCTTCGCGCCCAAAACCAGATGAACCGACACCACCGAATGGTGTAGTGTCCATGCGAAAACGACTGCCCTCATTTATCCAAACAGATCCAACGTGCAGTTCCTCGGACATCCGAAATGCGGTTTCCAGGCTTGATGTAAAGCAGGATGACTGCAGCCCAAACTCCGAAGCGTTAGCTATTTCAATGGCATTTTCGATATTTTTTGCTGGGATAACCACAGCTACAGGGCCAAAAATTTCTTCACAAACAACGCGTTCATCAGGTGATGCAGTGACAAGAATTGTTGGATAGATAATTGCATTCTCTCGTTTTAGTGGAAGAGGTGCTTTAGCTCCACTAGCGACAGCTTCCTCAACCATCTTTTCTACCCGGTCAGCGGCTTCGACATTGACCATGGGGCCGACATCCGTGTCCCCTTTCGTTGGGTCGCCGACTTTCATCGCTTTCGCCGCATCAACAAAATATTCCAGAAATTCGTCCAAAACAGTCTCTTCAACAATGATACGCTGGGCTGATATACATTGCTGTCCGCTAGCTTCAAAAGCAGAGGGCGTAATCCGCAGTGCCGCGTCCCGAACATCAGCGTCTGCGCATATGATGTTAGCGGAGTTCCCCCCTAACTCCCCGATGAAGGGTTTAGCTCCAGCCGCACTAGCAAGCGCCTCGCCTGCCGCAGTACCTCCAGTGAGCGTCACTACCGCAATATCTCGATGCGCAACTAGATGTCCCGTGACATCGCGCCTGCAAGCCACAACATTTACCAGACCATCTGGAACACCAGCACGCGTAAAACACTCCGCAATCAATAAGGCTTCTCCGACACCTTCAAACGCTGGCTTAATGACCACCGAGTTGCCCATAGCGATTGCGGGGGCAACTTTCTGCATTAACAGGTTGGATGGCGCGTTAAATGGCGTAAATGCCGCAATGACGCCATGCGGATGATGCCTTGTGAATCCAAATCGCCCAGCGCCCATCGCCAGGGCATCCAGGGGCAGTACGTCTCCTTCCATACGAAGAAGTTCTTCGGCGCATAAGCGCATTAACTGCGATACGCGCCCAGCTTCAACTCCGCAGGCTCTTTTTGGTTTGCCAAGGGCTCGCATCGTAATATCAGCAATATCATTTTTTACAGCATCCACCTCGTCCGCGGCTTTACGCAGCCAAACCGCCCGTTCAGCGGGTGTCACATTTCGATTCTTAACAAACGCCTCCCGCGCACTCGCAATCGCGGCGTCGATCGTTGTCTCATCCGCCATTGCAACCGTAGTTACCAGAGTTCCGTCCCACGGCGACAATAAGTCCTCCGTCTTTCTGTCCATGTCGACATGAGGCTTTCCGCTAATCCAGGGCCACAAAATTGTTTGTTCTGTTTTGCTTTCCATTTATTTGTCCACCGATTGAAACTAAAGTTTAAATAGTTCGAAAGTAGGTTCAGCAAATAGATCTTCCGCCTCTAGTTTCCGCGCAGAAATACCTTGGTCAAAAGAATAGCGGGTCATTGCTGAGATTTCTTTCTCGTTCTCGATTGCGCCATATGTCCAGTGATCCGCGCCCATTAGTTCCCGAACCTGCTCGAGCTCATAGACCGGCCAGGGCATCGTATGGGCCAGGTGACCCACCTGTTCCATTTCCTCATAACAAAGTTGTTTTGCTTTTAGAAATGCAACGTAGACATTTACTGGCAGCCAAGGGTGTTTCTCAACAATAGACGTCTTGATACCGATCATATGCATAATCGGAAACATCCATGTTTTAGAAAAGTAGTCCTGTTCTGCACTCTTGTAGTCAGG
>CAYZDH010000041.1:0-16096 GCA_964477025.1 uncultured Rhodospirillaceae bacterium
GGTTCGAGGCACTGGCCAGCAACGTTCGCAGTGAGGAACCCGATTTTTCGGCAAGACAGATGGTGATCTTACTGGCTGTCTATCTTAACAAGGGTTCCCATACCGTTAGAGGCTTTAGTGAAAGCCTAATGATTTCTGAGCCAGCGGTAATTAGAGCAATAGACCGTTTTGCCGATAAATTCAGCTCGGCGAAATATAAAGTTGATCTATGTTAAGATCTCTTCTTCGTTGACGGCCTCAATATCAAAGGCAGCCTTTATTAGTGCTTTGGTATAACCCTCTTTAGGGTTTTCAAAAATATTCTTCGCTGACCCTCTTTCGACTATCTTGCCGTTTTTCATTACGAGGACTTCATCTGCCAGAGCACGCACAACTTTTAAGTTGTGGCTAATAAACAGGTAGGTAAGTTTATTTCGTTGTTGGAGGTCGCGGAGTAAATCAATGATCTGTGATTGGACGGATATATCTAGGGCGGAGGTAGGTTCGTCCAATACGACCAGTCTGGGTCTTAAGACCATGGCACGCGCTATTGATATACGTTGCCGCTGCCCGCCTGAGAATTCATGGGGGTAACGATCCTGTGTTTCTGGATCGAGCCCTACCTCTAAAAGTGTTTCTGCTATCAATGCCTTTCTTTCCTCGAAAGACAAACTTGGCAGATGAATTAACATGCCTTCCTCAATAATCTGGCCAATTGACATACGGGGGCTCAGTGAACCGTAGGGATCCTGAAAGACAATTTGCATGTTTCTTCGCAGTGAACGCAATTCTTTCCAACTTTTCCCCTGGATGTCCTGCCCTAGAAATCTGATTGGTCCCTCGCTGCGCTCCAGCCGGAGGAGGCTCATTGCAAGGGTTGTCTTCCCCGAACCACTCTCCCCTACAATTCCAACCGTGTGCCCCTCGCGGACCTCAATGGAGACGCCATCAACAGCTTTGATATGTCCAACAGTTTTGCGAAAGATACCGCGTTTTATTGGAAACCATACCTTTAGATCTTTCGCCTGCAAAACCAGGGGGGCAAGTGCAGACGCTGGGACTTGTTTGCTCCTGGGCTCGGCGGCTAACAAATGCTGGGTGTAGCTGTGCGTTGGCTTACTAAAAATTTGTTCCGTATCACCTTGCTCGACAATCTGACCGTCGGTCATGACACAGACCCGGTTGGCGATTTTGCGCACTATTCCTAAGTCATGGGTAATTAACAGCATCGACATACCACGCTCTTTTTGCAGTTTTCTTAAAAGAGCGAGTATTTGTGCTTGAATAGTTACATCCAAAGCGGTGGTCGGTTCATCGGCTATCAATAGGTCGGGGTCATTGGCGAGTGCCATCGCAATCATTACCCGCTGTCGCTGTCCGCCTGAAAGCTGGTGCGGGAAGGACTGAAGCCGGTTTTCGGCGTTTCCTAAGCCAACCTGTAGCAGTAGGTCGAGGACTTGTTTCCGCGCGTCTACACGCCCAAGTTTCTTATGGAGAAAAAGTACTTCGCCAATCTGCTTTTCCAGCGTATGCAGCGGGTTGAGTGACGTCATTGGCTCCTGAAATATCATCCCAATCCGATTGCCGCGAATTCCGCGCAACGTATCCTCATTAGCTCCAAGGAGTTCTTTATTATCAAACCGAATACTGCCTGATGGGTGATGGGCCGTGGGATATGGTAATAGCTGCAGGGCTGAAAGTGCGGTCACTGACTTACCTGAGCCGCTTTCTCCCACTAAAGCGAGTGTTTCACCTTTTCTTATCTCAAGGTTCGCGCAGCGGACAGCTTTGACTTCTTGGCCCCCTCTGCCGAAGGAGACCGAAAGGTTAGCGAACTTCAGGATCGGTAACCCTGTGTTGGTTTTTTTATCCATCACTGCATCGTTTTTCTTGGGTCAAAGGCATCTCTGACAGCTTCACCAATAAAAACCAGCAAGCTGAGCATGACGGCGAGAACTAGAAATGCCGTAACCCCAAGCCATGGGGCTTGTAAATTGGCTTTACCTTGGCCCAGCAACTCGCCAAGAGATGGCGAACCTGGGGGCAACCCAAAGCCAAGAAAATCAAGTGAGGTAAGTGCGGTGATTGAGCCAATTAGTACAAAGGGTAAAAACGTCAGTGCAGCAGTCATCGCGTTTGGCAGGACGTGGCGCCACATAATAATGGTGTTTCCGACACCTAAAGCCCGTGCCGCCCGAACATAATCGAAATTTCGTGTTCTCAGGAATTCAGCACGAACAACACCTTCCAGCGCCATCCATTCAAACAGAAGTAGCAGGCCCAAGAGCATCCAGAAACTAGGTTGGAATACACTCGCAAGGATAATAAGTAAAAAAAGGCGCGGAAGGCCCGACCAGATTTCAATAAAACGCTGGAAGAGAAGATCAGTCCAACCGCCAAAATATCCTTGTATTGCTCCGGCAGCGATTCCTACGATGGACGAAATAATGGTAAGAATTAGTCCGAATAGAACAGAAATTCGGAAGCCGTATAATACTCGTGCGAATACATCTCTTGCCTGGTCATCGGTTCCCAATAGATTCTCAAGAGTAGGGGGCGACGGGGCAGGTCTTTTGAGATTTAGATTAACCGTGCTGTAGCTGTAGCGGATTGGGGCCCAGAAAATTTTGCCTCCTTTCTGGGTGATGAAATCCTGGACATCTTTCTCGCGATATTCCGCTTCGGTCTCAAAAACCCCGCCAAAGGCGGTTTCGGGATAGACCTTCAGAATAGGAAAATAATAGCTTCCCTCATACTGCACGAGTATCGGCTTATCATTGGCAATCAATTCCGCAAATAAACTGAATAGAAATAATACCAGAAAAATCCAGAAAGACCTGTAGCCCCGTTTATTAGCCCTGAAACTGGCGAGGCGACGCACTGTCAGCGGGGTAATCTTTGTGCCGAAAAGCTTCGATCGCATTTGGCATTTAGTATCTTCCAGCTCAATAGTAGAGTTTGTTTCAGGCATCACGCGCCTCAAAATCGATCCGTGGATCGATCAGCATATAGGTCAAATCGCCGATTAATTTCATCACCAGTCCGAGAAGCGTGAAGAAAAATAGCGATGCAAACATTATGGGGTAATCACGTTTAATAACGGCTTCGAAGCCTAAAAGGCCGAGACCATCCAGTGAAAAAATAATTTCGATTAGAAGGGCGCCTGTAAACAAGATACCGACAAATGCTCCTGGGAAACCGGCAATAACGATTAGCATGGCATTCCGAAAAACGTGACCGTATAGGATCCTGTGTTCCGTGAGACCTTTGGCCTTGGCCGTAAGAACATATTGTTGGTTAATTTGATCTAAAAATGAGTTTTTAGTCAGGAAGGTTAGTGCTGCAAACCCGCCAATAACTAGTGCGGTAATGGGTAAAACCATATGCCAGAGGTAATCAAGAATTTGCATTGGCCAGCTCAGCTGATCCCAGTTCTCCGAAAAGAGACCACGTAGCGGAAACCATTCCAAATATCTTCTTACAGAAAACTAGACCACGATCATCAACTCAAATAGATAACCAGGAATAGCATTGCCAATAATAATGACTCCGCTTGTCCACATGTCGAATGGGCTTCCATCATTAACGGCTTTTCGAATTCCAAGGGGAATTGAAATCAAGTAGACGAGTAAGGTTGTCCAAAGTCCCAGTGAGATCGAGACTGGTAACTTCGCTAAGACGAGGTCAATGACTCTTTCATCCCTGAAGTAGCTCGTGCCGAAATCAAACTGAAGATAGTTTCCCATCATCATTAAAAATCGTTAGTGGATGGGATAATAGAAGCCAAACTGTTTTACTAATTGATTGATGAACTCTGGGACGAGCCCCTGTGCACCGCGATAAGCAGAGTTCATCGCACCTGCAGAACCGGATGATGCCTGCTGTGATGCGGCAGCAGTTGCCCCCGCCTCGGTGCCGCCCGCTCCGCCAATTCTTGCAGTTGCACCGACGTCGGTACCGGTTAGCTGCGCGACTATTTGTTCAATCGGCCCGCCTGGGGCGAACTGAATGATCGCAAAGTTAATCACCATTATTCCAATTAATGTTGGAACGATTAAAAGTAAGCGGCGGATAATATAGGCGAGCATTTAATTTTAATCAGTCTCTATGGTTGATGAGGTGCTTTTCCTGCCTTAATCATGGCGGCCTTTCGATGGCTATACCACCAGGTATCGAGCATGCCGAGATCAAATTTAGGTTTAACTTTAGGGCGTTCGAACTTATCCCAATAGGCTAAATTGTGAACACCCTTATACCATTGTGGAACCATATATTTGTTCCACATTAAAACACGATCAAGAGCGTGCACAGCCGTAATAAGCTCTCTGCGTGAATTGGAATCAATTACTTTGTCGACTAGGTAATCCACTGCAGGATTCTTGATTCCCGCTAAATTCCTTGAGCCGGGTATATCGGCCATCTTGGAGCTAAAATAGGTTTTCTGTTCGATGCCGGGCGTGTTGTTTTGGACGTACCGTTGGACAACTACGTCAAAATCATACTGCTGCATGCGATGCTGGAAGTTTGCGACGTCGACAATTCTTATTCTGGCATCGATCCCGATGCGTTTGAGATTTAGAACATAGGGGTTAATAATTCTTTGGAATGAGCTCTCGAAAAGTAGAAACTCTATGCTCAGTGGTTTCCCGGACTTAGAGACTAGTTGGTTGTCGATGATTTTCCAGCCTGCCTGGCGCAGTAATCGGGCGGCTTTCCGCAAATTTGACCTGTTGCGACCAGTCCCATCGGTTTTTGGTGATTGATAAACCATTGAAAACACTTCATCGGGAACATTGTCCCTCAGCGGTCCGAGGAGCTTTATTTCATCTGTGGTTGGAAGTTTATTTGCCGCTAAAGGACTATTGGCAAACATACTATTTGTCCGTTTGTAGAGGCCGTAAAAAAGTGTCTTATTGGTCCACTCAAAATCAAAGGCAAGATCGAGGGCGGAGCGCACGCGACGATCCTTAAATTTATCGCGTCGCATATTAAAAAAGAAAGCTTGAACACCTGAGGGCGTCGCGTCTGGTAATGTCTCTCGCACAATACGGCCATCTTTTATGGGTAACTTATTGTTATATTGGGTTGCCCAGTTGCGCGACGTAAACTCTTCGCGAAAGTCATATGATTTGGCGAAGAATGCCTGGAAGGCGATATCTCTGTCTCTAAAGTAATTGTACCGCACTAGATTAAAATTATAACGCCCGCGCATTACCGGTAGCTGGTTGGCCCAATGGTCTTTTATTCTTTGGTATACGATTGAACGACCCGGGTTGACCCTCAAGACACGATAAGGGCCAGCCCCCGGAGGGGCAGTCAGTGTGGTTTTTTCAAACGACACCTTTTGGTAATAGTGTTTCGAGAGAACCGGTAAACCGGCAATCTGAAGAGGTAAATCTCGGTTACCCGGGGCTTTAAAATTAAATGTGACGCGGTGTTTCCCGGAGGCCTTAACGTTGGCAACCCCAGCGAAGATAAAACGAAATTGTGGGTGTCCCTTGTTGATCAGTGTTTGGAACGTGAAGACAACATCTTCAGCGGTAATTTGAGAACCATCGCTAAATTTTGCAGTCGGGCGCAAATTAAACGTAATCGACCTTTTGTCCGATGAGAGTAACACACTTTCGGCGATAAGCCCGTATAAAGCGTCAGGTTCGTCGGTAGCGCGTTCCATGAGTGTAGCGTGGATCAAACCAACACCTGCGGCTGGGACACCCCTTAGAATAAAGGGGTTGAGGCTATCAAAAGAGTCAATACCGGGGAGACGTATTTCCCCGCCCTTTGGGGCATTAGGATTTACGTAATTAAAGTGCTTAAAGCCACTGGGATATTTTAAGTCGCCAAAAGCTGAAATTCCGTGGCTTTTCCGCGGATTATCAGCCTGTGCTGCCGGTGTTAAAGAGGCAGTGATTGCAAGGGTTAAAATTAATTGACGAATCATTTAGACCCTAAATGCTTGCGCCTTGGTTGGATGGTCCCCGCCTTTTTGTCATCTAACCACCAAGTGAAAAAACCTACACCCAAACTGGGTCGTTTTGGAGGGCGTCCAAATTTGTCCCACCATGCAATTCGGTCGGCGCGGATATGCCATTGGGGTATTACAAAATAGTTCCATTGAAGCACACGGTCTAGGGCCTTCGTAGCGCTCCGCAGTGATCTTCGATTCGGCGCTGTTACGATTTTTTCGACCAGAGTATCAATAGCGGGATCTTGGATCCCGATTAAATTTCGACTACCGACGCGGGTTGCCGCACTGCTATGCCAGTAATTTCTTTGTTCGTTACCCGGCGATAATGATTGCGAAAAAGTCGTTACGATGACGTCAAAATCGAAATCTCGCACCCTATTTTGGTATTGCGCTGGGTCAACGGTACGAATTTTTCCCTTTATTCCAAGTCGTTTCAGGTTGTGAATGAATGGCAATACCACCCTTTCAAAGGCAGGACTGACAAGGAGAAATTCGATTTTCATCGGTTTGCCAGTTTTTAGATTAACCAACTGGTTGTCGACGATTATCCACCCAGAACTCTTCAGTAAACGCGCTGCTTTTCGCAGGTTGGTGCGATTATTACCCGAACCATCGGTTTTTGGTGATTGATAAATCATTGAAAACACTTCATCGGGAACTTCACCGCGTAACGGGGTCAGTAATTCGAGTTCTTTTGCGGTAGGTAGCTTAGAGGCGGCAAGGTCTGAGTTTTGAAAGTAGCTCTCTGTGCGACTGTATTGTCCGTAAAATAGTTGGCGGTTAGACCACTCAAAATCGAAGGCATAGGAGAGTGCTTGCCGGACCGATTTAGTCTTAAATTGTGGGCGTCGGATATTGAAGGCAAAGGCCTGCATTCCGACAGGTCGAGAATGTTTAAGGAGAGCGGTCTTTACATCGCCGCGATTGCGGGCCGGAAAGTTGTACCCAGTCGCCCAGTCTTTCGAAGATCCTTCGAAACGAAAATCATATAGTCCTGCCTTGAATGCCTCCAGGGCTACAGCCTGATCGCGGTAATAATCATAGCGTATAAAATCAAAATTATGTTTTCCTACCCGTAATGGAATGCTCTGACCCCAGTAATCTTTTACCCGCTCGTAAATAATGAACCGACCCGGTTCAAACGATTTGATCCTATAAGGTCCGCTGCCGGTTGGTGGGTTTAAAGTAGTTTTGGAAAATTCGTTTTTTGTCCACCAAGCTTTCGATAGAACTGGTAACTGGCCGAGAATTTGGGGCAGTTCTCGGTTTGGTGGGCCGGAAAAGCTAAATTTGACCCGGTGGGGGTTCAGTTTCTCAGCTTTGCTCACGTTGGCGTAATAATATCGATAAAAGGGCCGCCCTCTCTTTTTTAGAGATGTATAGCTAAAAATGACATCGTCAGCTGTTATTGGTGATCCATCATGAAATTTAGCGTTTTTTCGCAGATTATAAATAACGTAGGATAAATCACGAGGCACCTCGACCGATTTCGCGATCAGACCATATTCACTAAGACTATCATCGGCAGGTGAGCCCATTAAAGTCTCGAACATTAGGTTAGTTCCGGTCGCAGGCTCTCCCTTTATAATATATGGGTTAAAGCTATCGAAACCGCCGATGGAATAAAGACGGATCTTTCCGCCTTTAGGAGCGTTTGGATTAACATAATCCAGATGTTTAAAGTTTGGACCGTATTTGGGTTTATCCCCAAGGGTTAAGGCGTGGCGTGGCTTAAGCTTCTCAGTATTAATTTCAGATAATGCAGCGCCGCCTGCAAAAAGGCACGCCGCCAGAACTGCAAGGGATGCTTTATTCATTGCCTTTCGATTATCCTTTTAAGACTTCAATCGCCTGAGCCAGGATTGCGGCATCGCCTGATGCAACCACCCGCCCATCTGAGTTCAGATTAAGTAAGTGTCACTGCCAGTCTGTAATCGATCAAACTGCACCATTAATTATTGGTATCAACGCGCAGAAATCATACGGCTTTAGATCTGCTTCAACGATTAAATCGATATGCCCACTCGTTAAAAGGCCGTATGCGTAGCAGTCACCCCCGTACATTGTCATTGCCACTCGTTCCGACAACTTTGAAAACCCAACGCTGTTTTGACCTTCAAACATATCTGGTGATGTCGCATTTAAGTTGGCTTTTTCGAGTTTGGAACATCTGCGGGTTGCAGCCTTCGCACCGTTGAGAGTTGTGATATGGCCCACGGCTCCCAGCCATCTTTCACCAAGTATCGGTTGATCAATAATTCCCATTATTGGGTCCCCCCGATGAACGAGTGCAATCAGCGTTCCAAACTGCGGCTTCCCAGCGAGATAGGCCGCGGTGCCATCGATAGGGTCTAGGACCCAAATATATTCTTTTTCGATTCCCTCAATGCCGTGTTCCTCCCCTAAAATCCCGTGGCCTGGATAGGTCTCGGAAATCATTTTCCGCATAGCCTCTTCTGCGTCCCGGTCAGCAATACTAACGGGCGTTTGATCTGATTTCTTGTCGACTGGAACTTGTGTTCGGAAGTGGCGCCGAAGAATTGGCCCAGCGGCATCTGCGAGTAAATCGGCAAAATTAATAAATTCTTGAGGACACGTAATTGGCATTGTCCGACCCTTACAATTGATGCTGGTCAAAGAAAACTCACTTTGATGTCACCAGTTAAGGCGCTGTTAAAATGATGTGCTGTCGTGAACCATATCAATCACCAATGTGACTGTCAGCTATACAAGTTGATTGACGAAAAATGATTGTAATCAGTGAACAGGATGGCGACAAAACTCCCAACCAAAGAAAACGCTGAGTTCCAAAGAGTTGTTAGGGCAACGCCTTGGGCGAGGAGCTCAATGAACGCAAAAATAAAATTAAATTGGCTCGATCGGACGCCCTTTTAAGTCCCACATAAGCCATTTTGGTCCCTTTGACATATTTCCTTGGCTTAACCATAAATGCATTGAGTTCTTCGTAGCCCCATTTTTTCTTCATGGCTTTCATACCAGATGAATACTTGTAACTAGCAAGCCCACCCATATCACGGTCAACAACCGCCCAAAGTGCGGGGCCAATCTTGTTTTTGCCGCCCTTATTAAAAGTATGGCAGCTTGCGCATTGTTTAGCGACTTTCTTCCCCTTTTCTAGATCGGCTTTAGCTAGAATGGGGCCAATCGGTTCGAGTTTCTTCTTCTCTTTCTTTGCTATCACTACCGGCGCAGTGGCGACGACAACGGCATCCTTTTTATCGCTGGGGTTAACCAGCGCATCGCCAATTATTCCAACGACCATAACGACAAGGGCAACCGTAAGAATAGCACCAACAATTTTATTAATTTCGAAAGAGGACATCTTTAAACCTTAACGGATCAAATACCGTTCTTCGCTTTCATCAAAAACCTATCTCCAATATACCTTTTACATTGCACCACTTGGCGACGTGGCATGTTGCCGCATATGCCTTGGGCATTGTAAATAGACATATTGTAGTTAACTGGAAACTAAAAGAGAAAGCTAGTTTTGTGAACCCAATCGTTGTAATTCCAGCCCGTCTTGCGTCAACGCGGTTGCCTAAAAAACCCCTTGCCAATATTGCTGGTCAACCGATGGTAGTTCATGTGTTGCGACGAGCGGAAGAGGCCTGCATTGGGCCAGTAATAGTTGCTTGTGGAGATAAAGCTATTGCCGACGCTGTTATTGGGGCTGGTGGTGAGGCTATAATGACAGATCCAAAATTGCCGAGTGGCTCAGATCGCGTATTTGAAGCGCTTCAAAAGTACGACCCTACCTGTCAATACGATACCGTAGTTAATCTTCAGGGTGATTTGCCGGCCATTGATCCTAGCCTTATTGGCGCGGTACTTGGGCCTCTGGGTAATACCTCTGTACAGATTGCGACTCTTGCAACCGAAGTTCGGGACGAAACCGAGAAAAATGATCCAAACGTTGTTAAGGTGGTAGTCGGATTGGGAGACGGTGAGGGTGTTGGTCGGGTTCTATATTTCAGCCGGGCGCCAGTTCCAATTGGGGACGGTGTGCATTATCACCATATCGGTATTTATGCCTATCGACGGCAGGCCTTGGAAAAATTTGTATCTCTGCCGGAGAGTGTTTTGGAGAAACGAGAAAATTTGGAACAATTGAGGGCACTGGAGGCAGGTATGCGGATTGACATCGCACTCGTTGACACCATTCCCGACGGTGTCGATACTCCCGCTGATCTCGAGCGCGCACGAGCGCGACTGGAAATGTAGCCCAAATTAGGCAATTCAAATCATGGTTATTTCAAGAAGAATGTCCAACACCATAGCTTTCCAAGGGCAGCCAGGCGCATATTCGCATCTAGCCTGTCAGCAGTTGTACCCAGAAATGTATGCCCTCCCGGCACAAACCTTTGAGGATATGTTTGCTGCCGTTGAAGGCGGTAGGGCAAAGTATGCAATGACGCCCATCGAAAATTCTGTAGCTGGTCGTGTTGCGGACATTCACCGTCTCATGCCTGAGTCCGGCCTATTCATCGTTCGCGAGTATTTCATGCGTGTGAACCACCATTTACTTGTACCCAAAGGTGCAACTATCAAGTCCATTAAGGTGGTACGCAGTCATGTCCATGCTCTAGCACAATGTAGGGAGATGATTCGGAAGCTAAAGTTAGATGCGATTGTTCACGCCGATACAGCGGGTGCTGCGCGGGAATTGTCTGAGCATGGTGATCAAAAGGAGGCCGCTATCGCATCGAAATTGGCAGGCGAGATTTATGGATTAAAATCATTACGAGCCAATATTGAAGATGCTGGCCACAATACAACGCGGTTTGTTATTTTATCGCGTCGCCCACAAAAACATCGTCGCAGTTCTGATCCACTCATCACCAGCTTTGTCTTTCGCGTCCGTAATGTTCCAGCGGCACTGTTTAAATCACTTGGGGGCTTCGCGACTAACGGCGTAAATATTACTAAATTGGAAAGTTATATGGTGAATGGGAGCTTTAACGCGACCCAGTTTTATGCCGATGTTGAAGGTCACCCGGATGATGTGAATTTAAAGCTTGCGTTGGAAGAACTTAAATTTTTTTCGCATGAGGTTCGCATACTTGGGACTTATCTCGCAGCGCCACATCGAACAAAGGATATCTGAGGGCCTTTCTCAACGTTTAAAACTCAGTTCCAAGCGCCCATTCAGAAATCAGACGTCTAGCGATTGAAACAGAGTGCGGTTTTTGGTCGTATTTCCTAGCTTCGTCGATCAACTCTTCTCGACTAAACCAGCGGGCTTCTGCTAACTCGTCATCTTGTATATTTATTTCTTCGCTCTCAGCTTCAGCAAAGAAACCAAGCATCAAATTAGACGGAAATGGCCATGGTTGTGATGAGTGATAGTTAATATTGGTGACAGGAATTCCAACCTCCTCCATCACCTCACGCGCGACAGCACCTTCTAAAGTCTCTCCGGGTTCAACAAACCCCGCGAGTATAGAAAATCTATCCTCGGCCCAATCTTTTTTGCGCCCCATGACAATCTTATCCCCCGAACTGACGAGCATGATTACCGCCATGTCAGTGCGAGGAAAATGTTGGGTATTACAATCTGGATTGGTGCATTGTCGCATATGTCCGCCGTCCCGCGGCACGGTGGGGCTTCCGCACCGGCTACAAAATATATGGGTCTTGTGCCATTGAGCAATGGCCCGGGAATATGCCAGGAGCCCGCCATCTTCCTTTGGCAAGTCAAGGCCAATATTGCGAATATCGGTAAATTGGCCGCTTCCCTTGAGCGGCGGTAATTCGCTGGGTTCGTCCATATGCGATAAATCGATGGTAAAATACGGAACTTTGCCGCGATAACCAAGAAATACCAAATGCGAGGTGTCGTCTAAAATATCACTTATTGAACCCATGCTAAGGCCAACCGCTTTCGGCTTCCCTGTCAGGTCGTCTATCAGGTTATGCGTGCGCCAGACGGGGAGGACTACGGCATCCCTATGTCCTGCCACTTCTTCGAGCCAAACCGAATCGATGCGGCGTTCCGCCATACGATTTAAGCCGGTTTCGCTAAAAAAATTTGGTGATTTCATATCCTTAACCTCGCACAATGGACCTATTGACGCAATCTTGCCCCAATAGCTTTTAGCGTCTTGGGACGTGGTGCAGAATGCTGGTATAGTAAATGTGGGAGGTTGGCGGTGGACGAGATCCTCGCCAATCCGGTCAGGTCCGGAAGGAAGCAGCCGTAACGAGTCTTTCTCGGGTCATTAGTTCAGCCTCCCACCTAATGTTTCCCGTTGGGAAACTTAAAAAATGAATGTGGGTTAGGCGGAGACCAGAAAACGTGGCAACTAGCGACACACTACCAATTCAGCCTTATCGCGTTCTTGCCCGCAAGTATCGGCCTCGAACCTTTAGTGAGCTGATAGGGCAGGACGCAATGGTGCGGACCGTGACTAACGCTATTCTCGCTGACAGATTACCCCATGCATTTATTTTGACGGGCGTTAGGGGCGTTGGCAAAACTAGTACCGCTCGTATTATTGCGCGGGCGCTTAATTGTATTGGTGAAGATGGGAGTGGCGGACCAACTCCCGAGCCCTGTGGTGTATGCGTCCATTGCAGGTCAATCACTGAGGATCGACATGTTGATGTCATCGAAATGGATGCGGCTAGCCGCACTGGTGTGAATGACATTCGAGAGCTAATCGATGGCGTACAATATCGTCCTTTGGATGCCCGCTTTAAGATTTATATCATCGACGAGGTCCATATGCTGTCCACCAGCGCTTTTAATGCGCTGTTGAAGACACTCGAAGAGCCCCCGGAACACGTGAAGTTTATCTTTGCGACCACGGAAACACGAAAAGTGCCCGTTACTGTTTTGTCGCGTTGTCAGCGCTTTGATTTAAGGCGTGTTGACGTTGAAACTCTAATTTCACATTTTAATTCAGTTGCTGAACAAGAAACTACGCAAGTTTCTGAGGAGGCGATGGGGTTAATTGCGCGGGCGGCTGACGGTTCAGTCCGGGACGGTCTGTCTTTGCTTGACCAGGCTATTGCACACGCTGGTGTCATCGATGGTGGCGCGGTGTTGGAGGAAGCTGTCCGGGAAATGCTTGGCCTCGCTGACGGTGGTTTGATTTATGACCTCTTTGATGAGGTTATGCGCGGCAACGTTGATGAGGCGTTAAAAGTTTTTAATAGGCTTTATGATGCTGGTGCCGATCCAGCGATGATCCTCCAAGATTTGCTGCAGCTTACCCATTGGTTGACGCGAGTTAGTCTCTCCCCTTCCGTTGCTGACGAGCAGGGAGTTAGCCAGATTGATCGCGAGCGCGGGCTTTCGCTTGCAAATTCACTCACCATTCCAACGCTTGGTCGCACCTGGCAGGTCCTACTTAAGGGGTTGAAAGAGGTGCAAAGCCTATCTGCGTCAGCGCAGGCGGCGGAAATGGTATTGATCAGATTGTCCTTCATGGCAGATCTTCCCAGCCCGGCCGACTTAGTGCGCACCCTAAATAACCACCCTGATACGGCAGCCCCGGTTGCCAAACAGGAGATCAAAACGGTGAGCCAACCTGCTTCTCCTTCCGCCCGGGAAGTGACCGCGATCAAAAATCATGAAGTTAAGATGGCTGGCGGGATGAGGGCGCAAGATACAATATCAGAACCGGCTTTGGAAAAGGTAGTCGTGTCAGAAACGTCCGTTAGACCCGACCCCTTAAAAGGCACCGGGGGTCTTCAAAATTTTGAGCAAGTCGTTGCAATGTTTGATGAGCGGCGTGAAGCAATACTGCATGCGACGTTAATAAAACATGTCCATCTGGTGCGTTTTAAACAGGGGCATATAGCAATCCGTGCGGAACCAGAAGCGCCTCCCAATCTTGCCACCCGGGTCAGCAAGTTACTTAGTGAGTGGACCGACGACCAATGGCTCGTTAGCCTTTCAGATGAGCAAGGCGAACCAACAATTCATGAATTAAATACCGCTGCAGAAGCCGAGCGACGGAATAAGGCAACAAACCATCCGCTAGTCCAAGCCGCATTAGAAACATTTCCCGGGGCGACCGTTGAGGCCGTTATTCAACAGGGTTTAGAAGAATTTTCTGTTGATGAGGGAAACTAAATACGAAATGCGATTACCGAAGATAAAATATTGAAAAAGGCAGAGTTATGAAAAATCTAGGCCAGATGATGAAACAGGCTCAAGAAATGCAGACCAAGGTGCAAGAGATGCAAGAAAAGCTTGTTGAATTAGAAATTTCAGGAGTTTCTGGAGCAGGTATGGTGACGGTGCGGCTTAACGGTAAGGGCGCAATGCTTAGTCTGCATATTGATCCTTCCCTGTTTAATGCCAATGATGCGGAAATTGTTGAGGACCTAATTGTTGCGGCATTCTCTGATGCCAAAGGAAAGCTCGAGGTTCGGGTCGCCGATGAAATGTCAAAGATTACTGGCGGCCTCAACTTGCCACCAGGTTTTAATCTACCGGTCTAATCTTTTATGATAGCGTATTTCTGGGGTATTAGATAATGGCTGTTAGTGCCATTGATCGCCTTGTTCAGTTGTTTGCGCGTTTGCCGGGCCTCGGTCCCCGGTCAGCTAGGAGGGCGGTGTTATTCCTCATTAAACGCCGAGAAAGTCTAATGTTACCTTTGGCACAGGGGCTTAGAGATGCAGCAGAAGCCATAAAGAGTTGTAATATTTGCGGTAATATTGATGTAAATGACCCTTGCCTTGTTTGTACTGATTTAAGGCGCGATGACACAATAATTTGTGTGGTGGAGGACGTTGCTGATCTTTGGGCTCTTGAGAGAACATCCTCGTATAAAGGGCTTTATCATGTGTTAGGAGGAACCCTATCAGCCCTGGATGGGGTCGGGCCTGAAGACCTTTCAATTTCTGGTCTAATTACCCGCGCCGGTTTGGATAAAGTCGCGGAAATTATTCTGGCAACATCGGCGACGGTGGATGGTCAGACGACTGCACACTATGTAGCGGAACGGCTGGAGGGTTGTGAGGTTAAGGTTTCGCGGTTGGCGCATGGCGTGCCGGTTGGAGGTGAGCTTGACTACCTTGACGACGGAACACTCTCCGCGGCTCTCAAGGCACGCCGAGCTGTTTAAGTAATACGAGTTCCGATGCCAAGAAGGCAGGCTGTATTCCTGAGAGATGAAAAATTAAAAAAAAGGAATATCAAGTTTGGGTTAGATAACCTGAGGCTTCTCTAATCCCCGATTCGATGAATCATAGCGATGTTAGCGTCCTCTATATTTTCACCAGTGTCGCTTTTTTCATGACTTTCGCCGAGCTCGATCTCCGTAATGCGTTGGCCGCGCTTTGTGACCTTTTCCGCCGACACGCGAACTGACCGCAGATCCTTTTCCGCCAGGGCGAAATGTTTTTCCAGGTTTTCGACGCGCTGGTCGAGACGCGCAACATCATTCAACATGGTCATCACTTCGTTTTGAATCACACTCGCCTGTTCCTGCATCTGCGCGTCTTTAAGAATTGCCCTAACGGTATTGAGTGTGGCCATCAGTGTTGTTGGTGACACGATCCAAACCCTCTTCGCGTAAGAATTTTCGACAACCTTAGAAAAATTCGCATGAAGTTCTGCGTAGATGGCTTCTGAGGGTAGGAACATCAGGGCAGATTCAGCGGTTTCACCGGGAACGATATAACGATCAGCAATATCGTTGACGTGTTTATTAACGTCCGCTGTGAGCCGTCGGGTTGCGTTTGTGCGCGCCGTGTCGTCTGTGGCTTTGACGAGTGCTCGATAACTTTCTAGAGGAAATTTGGCGTCAATGACAATTGAGCCCGGCGGGTTGGGCAAATGAATAAGACAGTCCGCGCGCCTTCCATTCCCAAGGGTAGCCTGAAAATTGAAAGCGGAAGGCGGCAAAGCATTCTTTACGAGATCCTGAAGTTGAATCTCACCGAAAGCTCCGCGGGCTTGCTTGTTAGACAAGATATCCTGCAGGCCGACTACCTCACTCGATAGTTTGGTAATATTCTTTTGTGCGGCATCTATTACCGCTAAACGCTCTTGCAACTTAGTCATCGTCTCGCCGGTTTTGTTTGAGCTTTGTTGCAAATTTTCGCCAATGCGCCTTGAGAGATCCGCAAGTCGCTCCTCCAGCGTTTTACTCAAGGCACGTTCCTGTA
>CAYZDH010000042.1:0-15862 GCA_964477025.1 uncultured Rhodospirillaceae bacterium
GTATTACGGCAATGGATGCTCAGGGCATCGACATTTCTGCGCTGAGTATAAATCCATACTGGTATCACGCCAATCGCGATGAAGTGGCAAAGCTTATTCAAATTCAAAATGAGGCTCTCGCCGAAATTTGTGCTGCAACACCCGATCGCTTCGTTGCATTTGCAACCATTGCACTGCAATACCCTGACCTCGCTGAAAAACAGATTGAGAATGGGATTAAGACCCTCGGATTGCGCGGCGTCAGTATCGGCTGCGAGGTTGAAGGTGATGAACTCGCAAACTCCAAGTTTGATCCAGTCTGGGCCAAATGCGAGGAACTCAACCTACTAATTTTTATGCATCCAAAGGGAACGCCAAATATAGTTACCGGGGGACGACTTGCAGGCAGCGGCGTTTTGCAAAATACGATTGGTAATCCACTCGATACTACCATCGCGTTATCGCATCTCATTTTCGAAGGCACGCTGGATCGTCATCCCGGCTTAAAAATCTGTGCCGTACACGGTGGTGGCTATTTTGCGTCCTACGCCCATCGCTCGGATGCCGTGATCAAAACTTTTCCTAGTCGGGTCGGGCCATTACCCAAAAAACGTCCCACGGAATACCTCAAAGACGGCCAACTTAACATTGCCACAATTGATTTCGATCCTGAGGCAATGAGGCATCTGATCGCGCAAACGGGTGCAGATAAGATTATGATTGGGACAGACTATCCCTATGGATGGACAGAAACAGAAGTTGAACTAGTAATGGATACCCCTGGTTTAACTGACGACGAGCGTATCGCGATCCTGGGCGGCACCGCCAAAAAACTTTTAGGTTTATAAAAACGATATTTTATATAGCTCTGCCATTCCTAAAAAAGACCTCGTCCAATAAAACACCCTTGTCATCAAAAATTGACCATGAACCATCTTTTACCCCGTTTTTAAAACTACCCTTCTTAAAAACCTGCCCATTTTCTTAATACATTGTAATAAAACCTTCTGGTCGCCCATCTTTAAATTCACCTTCATAATGGACTTGGCCGTTCTGATAGAACTGTTCCCAGGGGCCATCAAGCTTACCCTCCTTGTAGGTCATTTTTTTGTACATCTGACCCGACATGTAGTATTTGACGCCGTCCTCTTGCTGCATTTTTGGTTTAGAGTGTTTGGTTTTTTTGTTCATTTTCACAAGTATCTTGTCAGTATGTTCAATTGGAATTCAGAGCTGTTATTTCTCGACGAACAAATTAAAAATAAGTTCTAACTCCTAAAGCCTTAGAGGCTATGTCAACAATAGGATCAACCCGGAGCATATCAAGACCCCATAAGTTACCTTTGCAAACCAGTCTGCTGGTGCAATTTTGAATAAAAATTGTCCCAAATAAATCCCTAGGGTAAAGATTGGAAAAATCAGCGCCGCTCTCAGCAAGCTGGTCTCATTGTAAACGCCGTGCGCGCTCAGACCAACAATCGAGAAAATAAGTGTAAAACAAATCGCCGTTAAGACATTAGCTCTGATGAGCCCCGGCTCAGATGCAGAGTTATGAAAATATATAGCAGAAAGTGGAAATGCGGGCACGCCAAACGAACCTGTGATTGCCCCGGCAACGGAGCCCGTCGCTATTCCGACAAGTTTCCTGCGCTTCCCTACATAGCGATAACCAAAAATCATAAAGACGGTAATAAGCAAGATAAACGCACCCATACCGCGCCGGATAAAAGAAGGGTCGGCTGAAACTAGAAAAAAGATACCGAGTTGCATAGTTATACAGCTGGGCACTAAAACCGGCAAAATTTCTTTCCAGTCAGCTTTTTTCATCGCACCAGGAAATATTTGCAACTGAGCTGTAAGCATAAGAATTGCAACGATGCTAAAGGCTGTGACCGGGCCAAATAAAAGTGCGAAGAACGGCACGGCGAAAAGCGCACCTCCAAAACCGGCGTAGCCTTGGATTATTCCACTGGGCAATGCAACACAAGCTGCAAGTATAAGACTTATCGTCCAAATGCTATTCAAATTATTTAAAAGAACGTCCATTAAGAAACTATCGCAGGGAAATAGAGACTCGACACCCGAAGTGACGAAAATTAAGCAACGGGCCAATCCAAAGCTCTGCAGAGGGCCGATCCCATGATCTGTTCAAGGTCATCAGCGGACAGGCAATCGATCTCTTCAGTAAAATGTCTTACACATTGAGAATAGGTTCCACCAACAGCACCCAGGATACGGGAAAGATCAGTACCCCAGAAGCACCTCTCTGGTCCGAACGCTTTAACAAGGTCTCGCACGTACTCTTGAAGATTTTTATAAGGGTAAGGTTCCGTAGTCTTTGCGGGCAAGCTCGATAGCTTAACCGAAATATTAGCAAATCTTGCTAAGCCAACAGTTCCAGCAACATAAGGCCGACAATCATCGTCTTTAGTGCCCCCCGGAACTCCCATATGGTCAAGTATCAGCCTTAAATTAGGGAATGTTTGAGCAATCTCGGCAACCTGAGTGGCAAATTTTGCAGCATGTATCATTGTGGGAACCCCTAACTCTTCAGCAAGAGGCCAATACCAGTCAGCTGTGCCGTCAAACAACCACTTAGCCTCTTCCTTACGAAAAAATGTCAGGCGTACCCCTTTTGCAGCCGGTATATCTTGTAATTTATAAAGCACCTCTTTCCCAACTTTTGGGTTGAGCAATGGAACCCGGCTTATTAAGCCAAATCGATCAGGATATTTCTCTGCAGCTTCTAATCCTAAGTCGTTACGATCCATGTCCCAAGTAGGCGGGACAATTAATGCCCGGTCAACACCCGCTTCATCCATTAATTTCTTTAGTTCTTCGTAACCAATAGGTTCCTGACGATGCCCCATATCACGCACCAAATCCCTACCCCCAGGCGTCCAGGGTCTCTTTTGAGTTTCCTTTCCCCAAATATGTACCTGTGAGTCACAGATAAACATCTTACCCTCTTAGGATAGGCTTTATTATTTGCTGTTCCCAGCTAATCAATCCGCGCCTTATATGGTTCTGGATCGACGCCCCATACGGTAGTCAGACGCAATAGCCTTCGTTCGCCCTCTGAAAAATCAGTGCGAGCATGGTTAAGACACCGGTTATCCCAGACTACAAAATCTCCCGGCGTCCAAACATGCTCATAAACAAATTCGGGTTTCTCGAGATGATCAAATAATTCCTGCAAAACTTCAGTACTTTCATCCTCCGGCAGCTCAACAATCCTTGAAGTCATCAAACGGCTGGCATAGACAGCGGGCTTTCCGGTTTCCTCATGGGCTACAAATAGGGGATGCTGACGCAAACCACTCAGTGAACGGGTTGCCTCATCCTGATTATTATTGGCGTAATACATGTGCTCGGCATGGCTATTTGCAAGCTTCGATTTAAGGGTTTTTGGCAATGCTTCATAGGCTCTCGTAGTATTAGCGAATAGTGTATTGCCACCTGACGATGGGACTTCCATTGCGTAGAGCTAGGTGTAGCGATAGGGCCGTTTCGCAAAGGCACCGTCGGAGTGGTAGAGCATCTCACCGTCTGGCAAGGAGCCTATAGGCTTACCGTCCTCTCGAATATTGCTGATAAGCATCGTTCCCGGGTGTGAAACCCGGCCCTTCTCAGACCAGCCAACATTGCGGTTGCGGGTACCTGGTTCACCAAATTTTTGGGTATAGCGCACCTGATCTTCTTCAGATAAATCCTGCCCGGGAAATACCAGTACGTGGTAATCAAGCCAAGCTTGGTGCACATCAGAAAACGTTGTCGCATCCATTTCCTGGGACAAATCAATCTCAGTAATCCGAGCCCCAGCAGCACACGAAATTGGCTCTACTTTCATCACTCCCTCATACACAGATCACGATAAAACCAGCCTCGTTTAGGCTTAGTTCTTTCCTTACAAGAACCTAAAGCAATGATTTAACCTGAGCAAGATTTGGCATTTAAAGTTATTCTCAGAGGGGTAAACTCAAGTGCATTTAAATTTTCTGCGGGGGATGCATTTTGCCTAAGGTCCTGAGTGAAGAACAGGTAGGGTTTTACCGTGAGAACGGCTACCTCGCTCCGTTTGACGCCGTTGAGACTTCGAATGTCGAGGCGATGTGCGATGACCTAAGCTCCTTTGAACGTAAGGAAGGCATTAGGGCATCCGAAATCATCGTTAAAGGACACCTATGTTTTCGGCGTTCTTATGAATTTTCTAGGCATCCTAAAATTCTCGACGTCGTGGAAGATCTTATCGGGCCCAATATTTATGCGCTATCATCGCGTTTTTGGATGAAACCTGGACAGGATGGTACTTTCGTTTCTTGGCATCAGGACTCCGCATATTTTGGTCTGGAACCTAACAAGTTGGTCACAGTCTGGTTGGCTCTTACAGAAAGCACAAAAGCAAATGGGTGTGTGCGCGTTATTCCAAAAACACACCATGGTAAGACTTATTCCCATGTTGAAACCTACGATGAAAAAAACCTCCTTGCCCGTGGTCAATCGATCGAAACAATAGATGATACAGGCGCCGTTGATCTGGTTCTAAAACCAGGGCAATTTTCCTGTCACCATTCAAGAATAGTCCACGGGTCCGCCGCCAATAAAACAGATAAAATGCGCACTGGCGTAGGATTTTTCTACTTCCCCACGTATGTCCGTTCGACCATTGGTCGTCGATCAGCTTCCCTCGTCCGAGGTACCGATGAACATGGTCACTGGGATCACGACCCAGTCCCAAAAGAAGATTGCGACACTAAAATATATGCGCACATTGTTGCAGCCGGTGAGAGATACGTAGACACCCAATTCGCACAAGAAGCGGAACGGAATGACATAAGGCCTAGAAAAAGGGGCCCCAAATAGGCAATTAAATTGCAACGCAGAGAAATTGGTAAGGGCACCAGCTAAACCCCTAACAATACCTACATTTAACTATCCTACGGATAATGTCGATAAAAAGATTGGCCAATCCGAGCTAAGACAGAGCGGTCATAAATAATTCTTGAAAATTCTATATCCGTTAACTCAAGACCAAAGGATTTAAACTAAACGACCACCGGGTAGGTGCGGGAAAGCGCTATGCTCGTGTGCTTCGCGCACTGGTATTGTCTTCGCGATGTAACTTTCATCCAGCTCGCTCCAATTTTTTACACCGATCAAACCCATCGTCGTGTGTATTTCGGTTTCTAGCATATGTAGAAGTGCAACGAGACCCTCTCTCCCACCAGCAGCCAATGCCCACGCCTGGAGACGCCCGATACCAACTGCAGTTGCACCCATTGCCATCGCCTTAACGATATCTGTACCGCGGGTAAATCCGCCGTCAACCACAACCTCTGCCCTACCGTCGACAGCTGCCACTACCTCTGGCAGCATATCAATATTGCCTAGCGTATAATCTAGCTGGCGGCCGCCACGGTTAGAGATGTAAACCACTTGATCCCCGAGCTCGACTGCCATGGCGGCGTCCTCAGCGGTTTGGATACCTTTTAGCATAAACGGGATGTCACCTATTTCGTCCTGAATTACCTTAAGAGTGTCCCAGGTCACGCCCTTCTGGAAGTCACGAGCTGGTACACGGCGACTTGCTATCAGCGATGGGTGCAACCGTTCACGATTACCATAAAATGCGGAATCTACGGTCAAAGCCACGCCCCAATATTTTGCCTTGACCACCCGACGCACCAGATCGCGGATCCAGTCGTCATCGCCGCGCACATAAACCTGAAAAACTTTGGGATGTGGTGAATTAGCGGCGATTTCCTCCAGAGTAGGCGCCGTAACGGTACTGATAAAATTAATCAGACCAAATTCTTCTGCGGCATCATCAACGTCATTACCTCCATTGGGTGTAAATCTCTGAAGTCCACCCATGGGAGCAAGTAACACCGGCATACGAAGTTTTTTATTCTGAAATTTTGACGACGCATCGGGTTCACGGACGTCACGCAAAACACGTGGCCGAAGGGCGAAGCAGTCGAGCGCTTGACGATTGCGACGAAGGCTGGTCTCAGACTCTGCTGCCCCATTAATGTAATCCCATTCATCATCGCTTAGCGCGCGCTTCGCCATGACCAACATTTCCGTTGGGGTCGCAAAGTTGATAGCCATTATACCCTCCTCCTAAATGTTAATTTTTCAGGCCTTTTTTCGTCTATACGGCGTCCATAGGCTCCACTTCAACGCCGGCTAAATCACATGCGATCAAATCCTGATGAGTTCTAATCCAACTCGAGGAGTAGGGCCTATTGGACAATTTCAAACATCAAAATTTTTTCCGAAAAACATCAAATTTCGAATGGCACTTTCGTTCCATCCTCTTCTATTTTTAAGTGCGAACTTGATTTTTATTGCTTCACTAAAATTCAAGTCTTGTGCGCTCGTACTTTTATTTCCATCCGTCCAATACGCTCGAACTCGGAAACCATTACATCGCCGGGTACAACCGGTGCAAACCCAAGAGGTGATCCCGCCATAATTACGTCCCCAGGATGAAGGGTATAGAATGATGATGCATGAGAAACTACTCGAGCAATTCCATACTGCATGTCACTCGTATTGGAATCTTGTAGGCCCTCCCCGTTAACCGAAAGGGAAATGGAAATGTTGTCTGGGTCCTCAATTTCATCGGCCGTTACCATCCACGGCCCCAATACTGCATAACTGTCGATAGATTTCCGGGAACTAGCGCTTTCTGCGCCACGCAGTGTCATATCAATACCGATGCAGTAGCCTACGACATAGTCCAAGGCTTCTGTCTCTGAGACATCTGTGCAGGCACGCCCAATAACAATAGTGAACTCAGCTTCGGGGTCATTACGCCGGTCTAAGAACCGAAGGGCAACACCATCAGATGGCCCGACTAATGCACTGTTAGCTTTTATAAACATACGAGGCGGGTCGCTATCCTTACGCGAAGTATCAACCGGAACACCCGGGCCAAAATCAAGTTTTTCTGTTGCACGATTTTTTCTGTTACCAGCAATCCCAATAATTTTACCCGGGTTTGCGATAGGACTGTTAAGGCGAACATCATCTAACGCATGGCAAACCCCTTTAGGCGCCGCCTCATCAATCGCTGTAATTACGGCATCCCAATGAAGTATTAACGGGTCACCCATGGGGAAAGACCAGCGGAGCGCTGGCAACACATCAAGCGCGTCGCTGACATCGATCACCTTAGTTCCGTCAATTAAACCGAGCCGTTCATTATTAAAACGACAGATTTTCATTCCTTGGCCTCCACCCCTCCTCTTCCATACTCAAATACCCTATGAACTAGAAGTAATTTTGGTTGAAGAGGTTTTATATCATCTATATCCATATTTTATTTATGTCTACATTCTATAAAATATGATTGTCAAACTGGCTCGATCGAAGATGATCTATGACTACTAACTGAATTAGGAAGAACACAGCCATGGCTACCACTCTTAAAAGCGTTCGGCCTATAGTAATCGAAAGCCTTCACCCGGTCATTGGTGCGGAAATAAAAAATATCGATTTAAGGCAGCCACTTAGCAAGGATTGCATCAAGGAACTCAAAGAGGCTTGGCACGTTCATTCTGTCCTTCTATTTCGGGATCAAAACCTATCGGAAGAGGATCAAGTCCGCTTTGCGGCCAACTTCGGACCAATCGCAGATCGTGTATCACCAATCGGCGGCGATGCGGTTAACGCGCCAGACTGGAAAAACCTAATGCTTATTACCGACCATGTAGATTCAAAGGGAAAAGCTATAGGATCTCTCGGCCACGGTGAGATGACTTTTCATACCGATAAGTGCTACCGGGAACGACCCCACCGCGCGTCGTTCCTTTATGGGATCGAAATTCCTTCTGAAGGCGGAAATACAAAATTCGCTAGCCTTTACGCTGCCTATAACAACATGCCAGCTAATTTAAAAACCCGTCTTGATAAAGCATTCGTTATGCAAGGACATGAATATGGCGGCTATGGCAGGCTTAATCTCAATGTAAAATTAGAAGACATTCACCATTGCCGGCAACCGCTAATCGTTACAGTCCCAGGTTCAGAAAGGAAGTCACTCTACCTATCACGCCTTAACACAATGTGGATTGAAGGTATGGAACGGGCCGAAAGCGAGGCCATCCTTGGCCCGCTATTTGATTCTACCGAAGACCCAACGAATATTTATGAGCATGTTTGGCGCAAGGGTGATTTACTCATGTGGGACAATCTATCCTGTTTGCACGCACGCACAGACTGGCCTGATAACGAAAAACGAATGCTCCGCCGCTGCACAACTGAGGGCGATCGTCTGTGGTAGCTATTATTAGTGGCCCCGACGCCCTTCCTTAGTTAGTCTTTAGAGATACCACTAAAGTTCTGTTCAATCCGCTTCAATTCATCTCCCCCCTGCTGGTTATAAAATTGACGCATTTCATCCACCTGCGGCTGCCCGTTTAGAAAATCTGAATAGCTCCCTGTTTTCTTTAATACCTCCAATAGCGACAACTGATTACACAGTGCAGCTATCTGCAAAGCTCCGGGAATAACAGCGCAGCTGGCGCCAGCCTCTTGATATTGAGGCAATGTCATTCCCTGCGGGAGGACGCCAAACATTGGCCTGCCAGCGATTTGACTTAATTCTTTTATTTGTTCGGGCTCTCTTACTGAAAGCCATGCACCATCGGCACCAGCTTCGACGCAGGCGGCGACCCTTTCCTGTTTTTCATGCCAATCATCAATATCGCATCGCGCAATTATTAATAGGTTTTCATCATCTCTAGAATCCAAGGCAGCTCGAATTTTATCAACCATCTCTGTGCGCGTTACAAAACTGCCGCTAAAGCCAGAATGGGTAGGTCGTTTTGGAGTTAATTGATCTTCAATATGGATTGCTGATGCTCCAGCCCGTTCATATTCTTTAACTGTACGAACCACGTTTGCTGAACTACCGAAACCTGTGTCGGCGTCGGCTATGACAGGAAGGTCAACACGATCACTCATAGCCGCGATACGTTCTACCATTTCACTCATAGTCAATATTCCGGCATCAGCATATCCTGAGGTCCGGTGCGCAACGCTCCCCGATAAATGTATCGCAGGTAATTTTGCTAGCTCGACAAGCCGCGCTGTAACAATATCGCCACATCCTGGGGCAACAACGATTTCTGGTGCAGCAAGTAATTCCCTCAGGAGCATCCGATTTTTATTAATGTTAGCCATGGCCGCCCTCCCCATTAATTAAGCTCTAAAAAATGTTCTTTAAATTTAATTATTTATTTTGATAGCACCTTATCAATCTTAGATCAGAGAACTCTCCTAGTGTTCCTGCAACAATACTATTCGTCCGCGCTCGGTGCGTTCACTGATAGACCCCAGTGCTTTCCCAACCTCTTCTAAGGGTAAAGTTTTGAAGGGAATTGGACCAATTTTACCGGCATCATAGAGTTTAAAAATTTGATCAAAACAGTCCTGCATCCTCTCTGGCGTTCGCTTTCGATAATCGCCGATCTGCAAGCCCGAGACCTCTATATTTCGGACCAGCAAGTAATTGACCTTAAGGCTCGGGATGGACCCCGCTGCAAAGCCGATAACTACATAACGTCCACACCATGCAACTGCACGAATTGCCGCCTCAAAAAATTTGTCACCTAACGCATCGATGACGATATTTACTCCCTTGCCGTTGGTAATTTTAAAGACTTGTTTACGCACGGATTCCCGTAAATTATCGTGCGTGATGTCGATAACAAAATCTGCGCCTGCATCTTTTAACATATCAACCTTGGAAAAATCGGAAACGGCGGCTAGCGCGACACCACCGAGAGCTTTTACTAACTGGATCGCCGCCTGCCCTACCCCTCCAGTAGAGCCCATAACAAGCACACAATCTCCTGGACGAAAGCGTCCCCGTTCAAGAAGAGCAAACCAGGCAGTGTCATAAATAAGCGCCATAGAAGCGGCTTCAGGGAAGGAGAGCTTGTCAGGTATCCGGTGGCACATGTGAACTGGGATCGCTACAAACTCCGCATAACCTCCGCCCGGCTCACACATTGCTAAAACTCTGTCTCCAACAACAAAATTAGTTACCCCTTCCCCTACCCCGCTAACTACACCTGCCGGGCCCTTGCCCGGGATGTAAGGTAGCGCCGGCTTGGACTGATGCATTCCCCCAATTAGCAAGATATCAACGAAGTTTGCCGCTGTAGCGTGAATTTCAATTAGTAGTTCGCCCCGCCCTGCGCGGGGCTTGTCTGTCGTACTTAGCGCAGCATTTTCCAGAGCACCAAATTCATTAACCAATATGGCCCGCATCAGTCACCCCCCGTAAATGGGGTGTACCGAACGGGAAGAGGCGACACAGTACCGTTCTGAATCCAGTCCATAATGTCCTTCCTCTGAAATTTGCCGTTACTCATCAGCGGAACATCATTTAGTGCTAGCATGAATTCAGGCATGTCATAACGTGACAGGCCCAGAGACGCTAAGTGTTCAAGTACGGAATCAAAATCTGGGATAGCGCCAGCACGAAATGTAACAGCAAGACAAACGCGTTCACCCAGACGGTCGTCGGGTACGGGCAGAGCGACTGCGCGTTCTACACCAGGGTCACGCATCGCCAGACCTTCGATCCGTTCCGGATTGATGTTGTGGCCACCACGGACAATAACCTCTTTAATTCGGCCCGTCAGGGTAAGATATCCATCCGTATCTAAAACCCCTAGATCGCCAGTCAAAAACCAGCCATCACTATTGAGGCACTTTTCCGTCGCGGTTTGGTCATCATAATAGCCTAGCATTAAGCAGGCGCCCTTACCGCCAACGATACCAATTTTTCCTTGCGGCATTTCCCGATCCAGGTCGTCTGGATCAAAGATGCTAACGGCATAACCAGGTACAGCGCGACCGCAACTCCCGGTAATTAGATCTAAGTTGTCGCCGGGCCTCGTATACTGGTGTCCATTAGTTTCCGTCATACCATAGCCACTCTGCGGCTCAACCCCAGCGACTAAAAGTCTCTCAAACACCTCCTTCGGAGCGGCAGCTCCAGAGACACGAAACCCTTTCACCTTGCCAAGCCGACCCATACCGCGGGCATCCATCTCGTTCAATAAATCCAGTGCGTGGGTTGGCACTCCAACAAGATAACTGGCTTCGACCTCCAGAATTCTATCAACGGTACTTTCGCTCCCAAGGCGATCATGGGCTACAAAAGTCGCCCCGCCATAGAGCGCAGTCAAATATGCTCCCATACCAAGATTGTGGCTAAGTGGGCTCATCGAATACACCACGGAGCCCGGCCCAATTTTCCAGTCTCTTGAGATACCGCGCGCTGTGACAAGTTGAGTATTGTCGCTATGCATCACGCCCTTTGGCTGCCCGGTAGACCCAGAAGTAAAGGCAAGGTAGCTAACCCGATCAGGGTCCTCAACTGGCAACGTGCTGTTATTATGGTGGCTTAAAAATGCGCCAGCAAATAGAGGGGTCGTTTTGAAAGGCTCAATCTGAAAAATATGGTCCAAAGAGCTAAGCCGCGACAACTCTAATTTTATATTAGTTGTGGCAGCATCTGAACCAAATCCTTCCTGATAGACAAATGCGACGGCCTGCATACGTTCCAGCAACGCGACAATTTCCCGAACAGTGTGGTTTCGATGCGGTGAGGGGCAGACGACATAACCGTTACGAGAACAGGCCAAAACAATTACAATACTTTCTACGCAGTCTGGCAGCCAGTAGGCAACGCGCTGAAATCGACGTACGCCCCGCGCGTAAAGATTTTCGGCTAGTGCGTCCGCTGCAGCCTGAAGTTGCGCATATGTTAGCGACTGCCCTCGATCTCTGACTGCCCAGGTGTCAGGTTTACACTCGACCTGGTCTTGCAAGACGCTGTAAATAGTTCGGTTTTCCCACTCTCCCCGCCGATGGAAATTAGCCGCCGTCTCGGGGGTTAAAAGCGACAAAACTCTCGATGTCATGCGTAAATACCCCGCTAGCACGATCTTTCGCCACATTTGGTGGTGTAGCAATACAGAATTGAGCTATTATCGCAGGAACATTTTCCCTGATCAACGGAACCAATGCACAAACCGCCTTATACCAAAGGCCTGCACGATTTAGGTAATGGATGCTGGGCCTATCTTCAACCTAATGGGGGTTGGGGGTACAGTAATGCGGGACTGATCGTTGATCATGAGGAAACGTTGCTAGTCGACACTCTGTTTGATTTACCACTAACCGCCGAAATGCTCTCTACCATGAGAGAAACTGTACCAGCAGCAAAAGACATTCAAATGCTGGTTAATACACATGCCAATGGAGATCATACTTACGGTAACCAACTGGTTAAAAACGCTCGAATAATAGCCTCTCACGCCTGCAAGACGGAGATGGAACGTCGGCCACCAGAAGCGTTTATAAAAATCGTTCTAAATTGGCAAGATTATGGCGAATCCGGTGCGCTGATATGGGAACTAATGGGGCGAAAGTTTAATTTTTCCGGGATTGTGAACACGCCGCCGACTGAAACTTTCGAGACTCAACGCACACTCAAAGTTGGAGACAAACTGGTCAACCTCTACAATGTTGGGCCTGCCCACACGAGCGGGGATGTTCTCGTGCATGTACCTTGTGACGGGACTGTATTCACAGGCGACGTGATGTTCGTCGAGGGACACCCGGTCATTTGGGCCGGACCTGTAGAAAATTGGATAAACGCCTGCGATCGTATCCTCAGCTGGGACGTGGAAACCGTCGTACCAGGCCATGGACGCGTATGCGATAAAGCTGCCGTCCGCGAATTGCGGCTTTACTTAGTCACCTTACGCGACGCCGCAAAGTCATGTTACGACGCTGGACTAAAGTGGACAGAAGCAGCGGAGGAAATTGTTCTCGACTTGTTTCCCCACTGGATTGACCGAGAACGAGTTTTTATTAATACCGCCACACTGTATCGCCATTTCAGCGCCGGCGAATTCAAACCTAGCGTGACAGATATTTATGAGCCTATGGCCGCTTGGTACTGGGCTAACAGCTGTCACTCGCACCCATGAGGCCCCTTCGCACCGCCATAATTCTCTGATACCTTTATGACTTCCCGTAATTCGAGCTCCGAGGTCCGACTTGCCCCAAAACATTACACTATCCACCAAGGAAATGGTGAACGCTGCCGAGGCTTCGGTGCAAACACTATTGATTGAGGAAGCCTTAGCCTTACATGGGCAAGATGATGTAATTTTCATTGATCTAAGGGACATCCGCGAACTGGCCAAGACCGGCCGCGTTGCTGGTGCGCGCCACGTTCCTCGTGGAATGCTAGAATTTTGGATTGATCCAGCAACAAGCTATCATAAATCATTTTTCACAGAGGATAAGACCTTTATTTTTTATTGTGCGGGAGGGCTCCGATCCGCCTTGGCTGCTAAGGTAGCGCAAGAAATGGGGCTTGCCCCCGTTGCCCATATAGCCGGTGGTATGGCCGCATGGCTCGCCGCAAATGGTCCTATAGAGACGATAAAGCAGAATTGACCCAATGACTGACAACACTAAAAACACCTACCCGCTCGACCTCCATGGCTTCATTGCCTATCTAGAGGCCGAGCACCCTGAGGAAATTATCCGCATTACCAAGGAGGTTGATCCTAAATTTGGGGTATCAGGAATTCTCCACCGACTGGAAAAGGACGAACAGTTCCCTTTGGTAATATTTGAAAATATCAAAGGGTCAAAAATACCTCTAGTTGCAAAAATGCACGCCAGTTTTGAGCGGTTGCGCTACGGCATAGGTATGGAGGAAGGTTCCATAAAAGATTTTTTAGCCGAATGTGCCGAGCGCGAGGCCAAGCCTCTAAAGCCAGTCCAATTCTTAGGTGAACCGCCTGTCCAAGAGATTGTAAAGCTGGGTGATGAAGTGGACGTTTATGAGTTACCCGTCTGCACCTATCACGAAAAGGACTCAGGACCTTTTATTACAGCCGGATTGGCGCTGATGAGAGACCCCGATACGGGCATCAACAATATCGGTATCTATCGTCATGAAGTGCACGAGAAGAACCTACTGGGCGTGCAGGTCTCAGAAACCGCCGACGGCAACGTAATCTGGAAAAATTACGAATCTCGGGGCGAGCCATGCCCTATAGCGATTATAATCGGTCATCATCCTGGTTTTTTTATTGGTGCGCTGGCATTTTCCTCGATGAATACGGACGAATTGGATATTGCTGGCGCGATGCTTCAAAGCCCCATCCAGATGGTGCCCTGTAAAACCATCCCTCTAGAAGTACCTGCAAACGCCGATATCGTTCTAGAATGCGTAACCATCCCCGGCAAGCGAAGAAAAGAAGCGCCCTTCGGCGAATATCCGGGCACCTACGGGCCACAGCGCGACAATCCAGTGTTGGAGGTCAAGGCGATCACTCGTCGCCGGGATGCACTTTACCAAAATGCTTTCGTTGGCCACGCAGACAATCTATTGCTTTCCGGAATTATTCGGACAACTTTCATAGAGAGAACAGTGAAAATTGCCTGCCCTACAGTGAACGAAATTGCTGTTCCGCGCTCCGGCCGGTTTCGTTTTTTCTGTTTTATCTCGATAAAAAAAATGATGGAAGGCGAAGCTAAACAAGCAGCAATGGCAGCCTTCGTCGCTGATCCTTTTCTCAAGTTTGTCGTCGTAGTGGATGAAGATGTCGATGTGTACAATGACACCGAGGTCCTCCACGCAATCTCAGTGCGGGTGCGCGCTGACCGAGATATCTTCATGGTTCCCTACTCTAAGGGTTCTCCCCTTGACCCGGCATCATACGATCCAGCTGGTGGTTCACATTTAGTGACCAAGACAGGTATCGATGCCACCCGTAAAGATAATTACCCAGATGAAATTTATGTACCAGGGAACGAAGATATTAACCTAAAAGAATTCATCCCCAGCTACGAATAATAGTAGTCCCATTGTAAAAATACTTAAGTAAAAAAAGTATAAAGTGTTCTCTGGATGAGTAGGTTTCCATTAGGATGTTACAGCGCCGGGTTTATTAAAATGAGACGCTACTTACCAACGCTTTTAATTCTTGCCTTAATTAATGCCTATCCCCCTGCGAATGCCCAACCATTGTTGGCAGGTATCGCAACTATCATCGATGGCGACACGATAATGATTAAGGGTCAACGGATACGGCTCTATGGAATCGATGCACCAGAGAGCCGACAGTTCTGCGAAAAACATGAGAAAGTTTATCGTTGCGGGCAGCAAGCAACTTTGGCCCTCTCAAAGAAAATTTATCAAAGAACTGTTCAATGTGAGCAACGGGCGATCGATCGTTATAGAAGGATTGTTGCCTTATGCAAACTCAGCAACATCGACCTGAATGGATGGATGGTAGGTCAGGGTTGGGCGGTAGCCTACAGAGAGTATTCAATGGATTACGTTTACGAAGAAAGGGCTGCCAAAAAGGCTAAAAATGGTATTTGGGCAGGATCTTTTGTTCAACCTTCTAGATGGCGTCGTGGGGACAGATTAACTCATAGAAAGATATCAGAATCCAAAACGTCTAGGTGCCCAATTAAGGGTAATATTAGCCGAAGAGGTGAGCGCATTTATCATTTGCCTGGCGGGAGGTATTATAAGCAAACAAAGATCAACGTATCAAAGGGCGAACGATGGCTTTGTTCCGAGGAAGAAGCACGGAAAAGAGGCTGGCGAAGATCGGGTCAATAAAACGGATCAGCCTAATCGCAGGTCTATACTTCGTCGGTTTGTCCTTTTAGTCTCGTTGAAGATTTTGTGCCTGTAGCACGCGCTCTATTGGGGAGCGGTTATGGGAACAGAGGTCACGTAGAAGTGAAGAGCCTTGTTAAACCTATGTAATTGGCGGAGGGAGAGGGATTCGAACCCTCGATACGGTTGCCCGCATAC
>CAYZDH010000043.1:0-15829 GCA_964477025.1 uncultured Rhodospirillaceae bacterium
ACACGCTGAGAAAATTGATCCGTTCGGAAGACATCGATAATGCGATAGTTTTCTGCAATCGAAAACGGGACGTCGACACGCTTAATCGATCCCTGCAAAAACACGGCTTCAAAGCCGCTTCATTACACGGGGACATGACACAACCAGCACGGCTAGAAACTTTGGAAGCGTTTAAAAATAGCGACACCCAAATCCTCGTCGCCAGTGATGTTGCAGCTCGCGGGCTTGACCTACCAAAAGTTTCCCATGTCTTTAACTTTGACGTTCCACTGCATGCCGAAGACTACGTGCATCGAATAGGACGGACGGGACGGGCAGGACGCGAAGGTAGAGCGCTAACCATAACAACATCAGCAGACAAAAAGTTTTTAGCCGCTGTAGAAAAGTTTATTGGCAAAAAAATTGAATTGATTTCTATAGAGGGTGTCGAAGAAACCGATGCCATCATAGAAAGGCCTCAAAGCGTTAGACGCAAAAAGGGTTCGACTAAGAAAACTCCTGAACGTAAAGGCAGGGCTACCAAAAACAAATCTGAAAAAATATCTAAAGAAACGTCACCTTTGAAGGACTCGGGTGGCCCGGCAATAGAGAAAAGGCCTAGAAGAAATAGCTCCAAGCCTAGCTTAAAACCTAAGCGAAAGCCTGAGCCTATAGAAGTAGATATTATCGGAATGGGATCACATGTACCCGCTTTTATGTTACGGTCCTGCACAGATAAAGATGAATAGGGTGTTCGTATGCAGACAATTTTCGTATTTTCGAAGTGCGAGCTAGGGGAAGCCTACAAGGTCGCTGATAGGGCTATCTTGAACGTAAAACAGGTTTCTGAAGTTCATTCAATTTCAGGTGAATATGACCTTCTAATGAAGTGTTATTTGAATGAAGAGATCGATATAGGGCATTTCGTTACTGAAAAAATTCAAACTTTACCTGGCATTAAAGATACTTTTACCCTAATTGGTTTTAAAGCATTCTCTTAAGGTAATCTTTAAGCTTCACGAGAACTCTTTCGGTATTTAGAGAGGGGAGGAATTCCTTTAATCCTTGCACGGGGTTTGTCCGGATTATCTATCGATTCAAGGGGCTCAACCTGCCTCAAAGACGCGTGGCAACGACGAATAATATTTTGATAATCTTTGTCACCAAGTTTCTTCCAACGTAGTTCTTCATCGTTCACTTCCGATACAACCTTCGCTGGAATTCCAGCAACAATACTCCTTGTTGGAACGGAAAAGTTAGCTTTCACAAATGCCAAGGCAGCTACAAAGGCATAATCACCGATATATGCATCGTCCATGATTACCGCATTCATACCGATTAGAACACCTTTGCCGAGATGACACCCATGGAGGACTGCGCCGTGCCCAACGTTAGCAGCATCTTCCAATATGGTGCATCCGCCAGCAAATGTATGTGCGATACATCCGTCCTGCATATTACTTTCGGGCTTTAATACAATTTGCCCCATATCTCCGCGAAGGGATGCATTAGGACCCACATAGCAATTCGCGCCGACGATGACGTCTCCAATCAAAACTGCCGTTGGATGAACGAATGCACTCGGGTCAACGACCGGGACAATGCCATCAATCGAATAAATATTTCCCATAGGAATTACTGACGTTACACGTTAAAAGATTCACCGCACCCGCAACGCCCCGATTCATTTGGATTACGAAAGACGAAGTTAGAACCCAGTTTTTCCTCAACAAAATCCATCTCGGTGCCCACTAAATAAATTAGCGCCATCGGGTCAATTAGTAAGCTCACACCACCTAGTTCCATTACTTCATCTGCTTCACTCTTTGTTTCAGCAAAATCCATCGCATAGGTTAGCCCATTACAGCCTCCTTCATTCACCGCTAAACGAATACCGACAGCTTGGGGGCTATGGTTTTCAATAAGTTTCTTAAGCTGAGCGGATGCTGCTTTGGTAACGTTAAGAACGGCAGGAGTCTTACGCACCTCATTTTCTATGGTCATCTCAGCACTCCTACATAAAGCCAAGTTCAAGTTTGGCTGCTTCGCTCATACGATCGGGGCTCCAGGCCGGCTCCCAAATAAGTTCAACCGTAACGCCTCCAACGCCCTCAACAGTCTGCACGACCCTCTCTACGTCCCCTGGCAAAGTTCCGGCAACCGGGCAGGCCGGCGAGGTTAGCGTCATATCAATTCCTACGTCATTCATACCGTTTATGTTGATATTATAGATAAGGCCCAATTCGTATATATTTACCGGAATTTCGGGGTCAAATATCGTTGAGATAGCCTCAATGACTTTAATCTCAAATTGGCTCTGAGATATATGAATATCGGAATCAGTAGCCTGATTTCTTATTGGAGGCTTAATGTCCCCTTTAGCCGACTCTTGGACAGGATTGCTAATCTCCATTTGAGCGCTCGTCGGCATAATAGGTTTCTCTATTGGTTCATTAGTCTCCAGCGTTAATTCTGAGGCAAGTCCTGAAATATTTTCAGTTTCTGCTTGTGTCTGTTTCTTCGAAATTGAATTAGCCCGAGCAGCTGGCATGCTTGTAAATGTCATCTTTTAATACTCATTCTGTTTTTATATCTTCATTAATTCCATTGAGTGCTCCGACCATGGCATGCCAGGATAACGTGGCGCATTTAACGCGAGTTGGAAAGTTACTAACACCGGAAAGAGTGGTGAGTTCAGCTAGATCCGGTCCTGAGACTACACTATTTTCTCCCGTTACCAAAGCAAGGAACTTTCTGAAAAGCGCCATAGCTTCCTCAATTGATTTACCTTTAATCATCTCAGTCATCATTGACGCAGATGCCAGTGAAATAGCACAACCTCGCGCGTCGAATTGTGCTGCTGAAATCATGTCATCATCGACTTTCAAAAATATCGTTACTCGGTCACCGCACAATGGGTTGTTACCTTGAGCGGTTAGGTCTGCTTCCTCCGCAGGTCCAAAATTTCTCGGGTTACGACTATGATCAAGAATCACCTCTTGATAAAGATCTGTAAGGCCGTCGTTCATTAACCGAATATCTCCTGTACCCGCTCAAGTCCGGCCACAAGCAAATCTATCTCTTCACGCGTATTATACATACCGATCGACGCTCGGATCGTCGCAGCTATATCGTATCGGTCCATAACAGGTTGTGCACAATGGTGCCCCGTACGAACAGCTACCCCTTCACGGTCAAGGATTGTCCCTACATCATGAGGGTGAATTTTCTCCATCACAAATGATAGAATTGCCGCCTTTTGTGGTGCGGTCCCAATTAATTTCAAACTATTTACTCCACAGAGCCTAGATGTCCCATATTCGAGCAAATCTTGTTCATGCGCCGCAACTTTATCTATGCCGACCATATTGATGTAATCAATCGCTGCACCCATTCCTATAATGCCAGAGATATGAGGTGTCCCCGCTTCAAATTTAAAGGGCAAATCTGCGTAGGTCGTTTGCTCAAATGTAACAACATCAATCATTTCACCACCGCCATGGTAAGGCGGCATAGCATCTAACAGTTTCTCTTTTCCATAAAGAACACCAATACCACTCGGTCCATAAATTTTGTGCCCAGAGAAAACATAAAAATCTACATCCAAAGCCTGCATATCTAGCTCCATATGCGGTGCCGCTTGGCACCCATCGAGCAAAACAGGCACGTCTTTTTCGTGGGCAATGCGAATAATTTCATCAACGGGCGTAATTGTTCCTAATGAATTTGATATATGGGTAATTGCAACAATTTTTGTTTTGGCACATACCATTTCCGCATAGGCATCCATATCGAGAGAACCGTTGTCACTGATAGGCACAACCTTCAACAATGCACCAGTTTGTTCTGCAATCAATTGCCATGGCACAATATTAGAATGGTGCTCCATTACAGAGAGTATGATTTCATCACCCGCCGACAAGTTTCTGCGTCCCCAACTTGAGGCAACCAGATTTATACCTTCCGTGGCACCACGGACGAAGATAACCTCCCGAATATCCCTGGCATTGATAAAAGTCCGTACCTTTTCACGGGCATCTTCCATTGCGTCTGTTGCCATTTGGCTCATGTAATGAACCCCGCGATGAACATTTGCATACTCGGTCTCATAGACAGCAGAAATTGCATCAATGACAGCGCGTGGTTTCTGAGCGCTAGCACCGTTATCTAAATACACTAGCGGCTTGTCATAAACTTTTTCAGACAGGATCGGAAAATCTTGGCGAATACGCTCAACGTCAAAAGCAGGTCGCAGGTCGGTATTTTCTAATTTTGTTGCCATTGCTAGGCAGCCCTCTCAATCGAGTCCAGTGTTTCAAGCCACGACATAATAGCCTGCTCAAGATAATAACGAATGTCGCCTTCGGGCATCACCTCAACTAACTCAGCAGCAAAAGCATGTACCATCATATTACGGGCGTCTTCAGGGTTTATTCCTCGGCTTTGTAAATAAAATAATGCTTCCTGATCAAGGTCACCGATTGTCGCGCCATGGCTACATTTAACATCATCGGCATGGATGATTAGTTCTGGCTTGCTATCTGCCTGCGCATTTCGGGAAAGTAAGAGATTCCGGTTCATCTGCTGTGCATCGGTTTTTTGGGCATTTGGGGCGACATGAACGCGCCCCTGAAAAACTGTATGCGCATGGTCATCGAGAACATTTTTATAAATCTGGCTGCTATGGCAACACGATTTTGTATGCTCGACATCCGTTGTATTGTCACAATGTTGTCGACCCCGAACTAAAGCAATACCATTAATCGAACATTCTGCACCTTCTCCATCTAATCTTAGGCGGATTTCATTTCGGGCTAACCTTGCTCCTGACGACAAGACAAAACTGTCCAAGTGCGCGTCTCGTTCTAAACGTGCTCCTGTCATACCTATATGCCAAGCCATCTTACTTTGGGCTTGATAAAGAATGTTACGAAGATTGGCACCCTCCCTTAAGACCAATTCGGTCACAACATTACAAAAACTAGAGGACTCCCCTAGTGAGACAAACGACTGCATCACAGTAGCTTTACTATGAGCACCGGCAACGACCAAATTACGCAAATGGAACTCAGCAGAGGCGTTATCTGTTGTCACAAAAATGAAGTGAATTGGCTCGTCGACCGAAACATTCTCTTCAATCCGACAAACCCCACCGCCCTCCATTAACGCAGTATTCACTGCCGTAAAGCCTGGCTGCTCAATATCCACAGCCTCACCCAGGCCTGTAAGAAGATCCTCGTCGCCTGACTCCAATGCATCAGCTAACGAAAAAACTTCTAAACCTTTTGGAAAACCGTCAATTCCGGAAAGCGTTGGTACAAAATTACCATCGACAAAAACGATAGTGTGGGTGTTTTTAAGCATGAATGGTGCAAGATTATCAGAAACGTCCACGCTTTGCTTATTCGTAAACTTTGCTCGGTATAAATTTCGTAAATCGGTATACTTCCAGCTTTCGACGCGGCGCGTCGGGAGACCGTTTCGAGAGAGCACTGAAAGGGCGTCCTCTCTCAGCGAGGTAACCCAGTCATGCGCTGCGCCAGGCAATTTAGGGCCTTGTATGGCAAATTGCTCCTGGTATTTTGTTACCAACGCGTCCACGACAGATTGCAAAGAAGTTGTCACAACAGATAACCCTAGTTCACGCCGCTTCTGTGTCTTCCAGACCAAGCATAGCATAGCCCTTCTTTTCAAGCTCAAGCGCCAAGCCTTTATCTCCAGATTCGGCTATCTTACCGTTGGCCAATATATGCACGTAGTCAGGTACTATATAGCCCAACAAACGTTGATAATGCGTAATAACAAGTGAAGACCTATCAGGTGCACGCATCGCATTGACGCCGTCGGCTACAGCTTTCAGCGCATCTATGTCTAGACCTGAATCTGTTTCATCAAGAACCGACAAGCTTGGTTCCATTAGAGACATTTGCAGTACTTCATTACGTTTTTTTTCGCCCCCAGAGAAACCTACATTCACTGGGCGTTGTAGCAACTTATCATCCATCCGTAGCGACTTTGCAGTAGCTCGAACAAGTTTAAGAAAATCAACACCTGATATTTCCTCTTCTCCGCGATAGCGGCGTACAGAATTCAGTGATGTACGCAGGAAGTTCATGCTGGAAACACCCGGAATTTCAACCGGGTATTGAAATGCCAAAAATATTCCCTCTCCAGCTCGCTCGTGAATATCAAGCTCCAACAGGTTTTTGCCTTTATAAATGACTTCACCGGCAGTGACTTCGTAACCTTCACGGCCAGACAAAACATAGGACAGGGTACTCTTTCCAGAGCCGTTTGGCCCCATGATGGCATGCACTTCCCCTGCGCCGATCTCGAGATCGACACCGTTTAAGATTTTTTTATCATGAACGGTAGCGTGGAGGTTCTTAATTGAAAGCATCTTTAATTAATCCCTTTAAATGCGCCCTTAGCCGACACTTCCTTCGAGGCTGACAGCAAGAAGTTTCTGTGCCTCGACCGCAAATTCCATCGGAAGTTCTTTAAGAACTTCCTTACAATAGCCGTTAACGATTAATGAAACTGCATCTTCCGCCGACAACCCACGCTGCATCACATAAAACATCTGATCTTCACTAATCTTCGATGTCGTCGCCTCATGCTCAACCTGCGACGACGGATTGCCAGTTTCAATATAGGGCACGGTATGAGCCCCACATTTATCGCCAATCAGGAGTGAATCACATTGAGTAAAGTTGCGCGCACCTTCTGCACCACCTAAAACCTTAACCAATCCGCGATACGTATTTTGTCCTTTACCCGCAGAAATTCCCTTTGAGATTATGGTGCTTGAGGTGTTTCGGCCAATATGAATCATTTTGGTCCCAGTATCTGCCTGTTGGCAATTATTGGTCAACGCTACCGAATAAAATTCTCCAACCGAATTGTCTCCTTCAAGCACGCAGCTCGGATACTTCCAAGTAACGGCAGATCCAGTCTCAACCTGGGTCCAAGAAATTTTTGAATTGCGGCCACGACAAACACCGCGTTTAGTCACAAAATTATAGATGCCACCCTTACCATTTTCGTCACCCGGATACCAATTCTGAACGGTTGAATATTTGATCTCTGCATCTTTATGGGCAATTAATTCGACTACTGCCGCGTGAAGCTGATTTTCGTCGCGCATTGGGGCTGTGCAGCCCTCTAGATAGCTTACGTATGAGCCTTCTTCGGCAATAATTAAGGTGCGTTCAAACTGACCAGTCTTAGCCGCGTTTATACGAAAATATGTTGATAGTTCCATTGGGCAACGCACCCCCTTGGGAACGTAAACAAATGTACCATCGCTATAAACAGCAGAATTAAGGGTGGCAAAAAAGTTATCGGACTGAGGTACGACTGAGCCAAGATATTTGCGTACTAGTTCGGGATGGTCTTTCACCGCCTCGCTAATTGGACAAAAAAAAACGCCGACCGCTTCTAGCTTATCTTTAAAGGTAGTGGCAACGGATACACTGTCGAATACGGCATCAACAGCAACGCCAGCAAGAGCTGCCCTCTCATGAAGCGGGATCCCAAGTTTCTCATAAGTTTCCAAAAGAGCAGGGTCAACTTCATCGAGGCTTTTTGGAGCATTTTCATCAGATTTTGGAGCAGCAAAATAATATGCGTCCTGAAAATCAATCTCAGGATATTCCACTAGCGCCCATTTTGGTTCTTCCATTTCAAGCCATTGGCGGTATGCACTAAGGCGCCACTCAAGAAGCCAGTCAGGCTCCTCTTTTTTCTTTGAAATAAATTTGACGATATCTTCGTTTAGCCCCTTAGGCGCAAACTCAGATTCAATTTCCGTAATAAATCCGTATTTATATTCACTATCTTCAGCAAGTTGCTCAGCAGTCTGAGAGGCTATATCAGGCATTGTCATTCCCCCCCAGCTATATTATTTGCGACAGGTTCATAGGGTCGATGGGGCACAAATGGCGCCATCTGCGGCGTCATGTCGGCTAGGGTTACGTCACGAAGAGCACCAATAACGGCCTCATTTATCTTGCGCCAGTTTGTTCTCGTCGGACATAAAGACTCGATTTCACAGACACCCTCTTCATCGACAGTGCAATCCGTCAAGGCAATCGGTCCATCTACTGCTGCAATAATTTCGGTAACTGGAATATTGGCAGCGTCGCGGATTAGTGCATAACCACCCTTAGCGCCTCGCTGCGACTCAACAAGCCCGGCCTGCACAAGCTGTTTCAGGGTTTTTGCCACAGTCGGGACTGGCAGACCAGTCACCAATGCTAGATCCGGGGCCTGCATCAAGGATGAAGGACGACCAGCGAGCTGGGTCATTAGGACGATGGAATAATCTGCTAGGCGGCTAAGCTTGATCAAGGGGCTCTCTCTTTCGGTCTAATTCGAACCAAGCCAGCAATTAATTAGGACTGTTTTGGTCTGAATTGATAAATAAGGATTTTAAACAGGAAGTCAATAGTTCCAAGACCTTTGTCCCAAAAACGTAAGTTAATTAAAATCGCGCTGACGACGAAGAACCCCACCAGCAAGAGCCCCTGTATGCTCACCGCCCTGCAATGTGGGCACCCCATTCACTAAAACAGTATCAAGGCCCGCCGCAAACTGGTGTGGTTCCTCATATGTCGCCTGTTCGGCAATCGTCTCGGGGTCAAATATTGTAATGTCAGCACGAAACCCTTTCCTAAGAATACCTCGGTCTTTTAGCCCCAATGCTTTTGCGGAAGCGCCGGTCATCTTATGAACTGCATCTTGCAGTGACAGCAATCCCAAATCCCGACTGTAATGGCCGAGTACCTTCGCAAATGTTCCGTAAAATCTCGGGTGGGGCCTTCCCTGACCCGTTGTTCCCTCAGGAGAGACCGAATTTCCATCAGAACCAATCATAACCTCAGGAGAACGCACAAAATCACGTACGTCGTCTTCGGAAATTGAGTCTACTAGAACGCGGGTCTGCCCGTGGTCTTCAACGATGTAATCCATCGCCATATCGAACTGATCAATGCCACGTTCTTTCGCGAGGCTGGCAATTGTCCGTCCGGCAAATTGGGGTAAATCTGGCGAAATAGAGATACGTACAGCCTCCCATGATGGAATACGACCAAAATTATTTAGGCCCTCCGAGTCCACCTCTCGGCGCAGCCGGGCTCGTATACTTGGGTCAGAGAGCCGCTCTAATGTGCCCTCAATTCCTCCTTCCTGAAGCCAAGCCGGCATTAAGTTTCGCAGCGGATTGCTGGCGGCTGTATAAGGATAAATATCGCAATCAATTTTGATACCGTGGTTACGAGCATCAGAGAAGAGATCCATCGCCTTGCGAGCATCACCCCAATTATCTAAGCCAGACAATTTCATATGGACAATCTGAACGTGGACATCGACTTGTTGAGCAAACTCCATAGTCTCCTGAATTGCATCAAAGACCGTGTTACCTTCATTTCTTAGATGTGTGAAGTAACGCGCGCCATGCGAGGCCAGCACCTGTCCTAAAGCAACGAGCTCTTCAGTTTCTGAAAACGACCCCGGCGCTGTGAACAAGCCTGATGACATTCCAAGCGCTCCGGCATTCAACGCCTCTGTAAGAAGCAACTTCATATGATTTAATTCAGCCGGTGAAGGCGGACGGTCTTCCATACCCATTGTCATCAGGCGTAATGTATTATGTCCAACTAGGTGGATCGCGTTCACAGACAAAGCCGGATAGGTATTCAAGTAATCGGAAAAGCTAGTCTCATGAAAACTGAGCCACGGAGCGCTAGGACTAAGATATTCCGCCAGTGCGTCGACCTTTTCCGGGAGAGCCGGCGCGCATGAGTATCCACAATGGCCAATCACCTCCGTTGTGACGCCCTGTCGTATTTTACTTTCTGCCTGCGGCATCAGAGGCAACGTCCAGTCTGAGTGGGTTTTAATATCAATAAAGCCTGGCGCCACAACCTTACCTGTAGCATCAATAGTTTCCGCAACTCCCGTCGAGATATCGTTCCCAATCTCGATAATTCGTCCCTCTTCTACCGCAACGTCGGCACGAACCGGTTCGGCACGCATTCCGTTAATTACAGTTCCATTGCGTATCACGATGGCACTAGCCATAGGGTTCCCTAACTCGCGAGAAATTTTTCAGCGTGGATAAGTTTATCGTCGACACCATTGTCAGCAAGCCAGCTTTCCGCTGCCTCGATCATTGGTGGTGGTCCACAGAGATATATATTAGGTCTACCAGCAATAAGTTCACTACGTAACAAGCCAGTCACGTGACCGGTTTCACCATTCCACGCCTCATTGCCTTCAACGACAGCGACCTCCGTTGTAAGCGAAATCCCTTTCAACCTATAATCTTCGAGAAGATTTAAATAAAATAATTCCTCGACGACGTTTGCCCCGATAAGTAAGTGCACCCGCTGTGATGTCATACCCCTTTCAACCATATGATCTAACATCGATAACATTGGAGCCAAACCCGTGCCGCCTGCCACCATCAAAATAGATCTTTCGGAATTACGGAGATAAAAATGACCAAATGGGCCAGTCATAACAACTTCATCGCCAGGTTTTGCTCTATCACGCACGTAATTACTCATCGCGCCCTGCTCTAGCACCTTAATGAAAAACTGATATGTATCGGTTTCGTGGGGTGGAGTAGCGAATGAATATGAACGTTTCTCTTTGGTGCCTGGCACGGAGAGGTGAACGTACTGCCCAGGCATAAATTCCGGACCACCGGCTTCTTGCTCAATAATTTTTAAATCCAGTCTCTTTACTGTTGAGGAGACATTCTCCAAACAGTCCACCCGGCACGTCCAACTTTTGGTTTCCGCTTTGATCGCTAGTCGAGATTCATAGGGTAGCTCAATAATGCATTCGGACCGGGCGTGCATTTGACAGGTTAAAACTTCACGCTGCGCCGCTTCCTCTGCTGAAAGCGCTTCTTCAGAAACATCATCTAGATTATATTCGCCCTCGACACAGACCCCCTTACAAGTTGCACAAGCACCTTCGAGACAGTCGGTCAGAATCCGGATTTTATTCCTGAGGCAGGCCATGTAGATAGTATCATTCTCGTCAGCGAGGATTCTTTCGCTGCGCCCATCCTCGAATACCAGGGTAACGTTATATTTGCTCATGACTTTTATGTAATACGGGTTTTATCTTGGAACAATAAGAGGTTTCAATGCTTTGCCTTCCCTTATCAGTTCAAAGCCTAGCGGCCCTTCCTCTATAGAAAGTGAATGGCTGTGAATTGGCCCTAGATCAACACTCCCAGTAGATACAAGCTCTGACGCTACCTGCCAGTTATCCCATATCCGACGCCCATGAATATTTTGCATTTCAGGGCATTTAACCACCCAGTGGGTAAAATCAACTGGGATTGCTTTTGGTGGAGGACCGACAAGGCGAAAATCTCCACCCTTAGCTAGTGCCTCAAAGCAGGCATTAAAACCCACCTCCGTACCAGAATATTCAATAGCAACATCCACGCCATCACCGCCCGTCATATCCCGAATAATCGCCTGCAAATCTTCCTCGGAAGCGTTAACCAACCGATCTGCACCCATTTTTTCCGCGGTTGAAAGCCGCAGAGGGTTAATGTCACAGGCAATAATTCGAGTGGCGCCCAGCGCGCGGGAAGTTGCCACATTCATCAACCCAATTGGACCGCACCCGTTAACCAACACCGTCTTCCCTGAAACTCCTGAGCCAGCGAGCGAGGAATGAACGGCAATCCCAAAGGGCTCCATCATTGCTGCAACTTCAATGGGAAGCTCGGGGGGATTTTTCCATGCAATCTGAGATGGCACCGTAACGTATTCCGCAAACCCACCATCGAAACTGACACCGGGATAGATAGTTTTCTTACACAGATGCGCCTTACCTAAACGACAGGGGCGGCAAGTCCCGCAATAGACGTGACTTTCTAAGCTAATATAATCGCCAACCTCAACGTTAGAAACTCCATCGCCGATTGCCTCTACACTCCCGCACGCCTCATGCCCTAAGACTCTTGGCAACTCCATGCGACGCGCCATACGCGGCGCCCAATAATAAATCTGCATATCCGTGCCACAGATACCTGCGGCTGCCACTTTCATCAAAATTTCACCAGGTCCAGGGTCGCGTGGCTCGCGTTCTTCTACTGCGATACCACCTTCGCCTTCCCAAACCTTACAGACTGCCAACATTTCACAATCGCACTATAAATGATAAATATAGACCGGCCCTTCTAGCATGTCATTAATCAGGGTAATCTTTTTTTGGGTTATTTTAAGTTCTTGATCTATTTTACGAAACTTAAAGTCATAGAGGCTAGCGCGGGTCTGGCTTCCATGTTTACCAAAGGAATGAACCAAACAATTTGCCGTCGCCGTAATTTCATCCGCATCAATTCCAGACACCAAAATATTACTTACAATATGCACAGTTCGATCAAGCGGAAGAGATGCATAAGAATCTCTGGTTTCAATTCGAAACACTCTATCTTCAATCCCCCCCCTATTCCGAAAATACATCAGGTTTAGTTGCGTCTCAGGTTCACTGACAGTCTGCTCCTCGTCTGCCCAGCTAGGCACCCAATAGACAGCATCCTCAGAAAATAGATCAACCCAGGCGTCCCAGTCGCGACGGTCAAGTAAAGTCGTTTCCCAATTTATGAGTTCAGCAACCTCATCTTTTACGTTAGCATTGACATCGGCATCCATTTTTTGCTGTTCTTTTATTTATTCTGGGCCAACATCATATCACGCCAGCGACGGTAAAAACCAAAAAACAATGTTTCATTTTCCCAACTTTCGCTACTCGAAATCGGCTCAAACCCGACTGCCATGGCCCCTTCATCAGCGCCATGGGTCATAGTCTTAATGCCACGGTTAAAATCGTTCCATTGGGCTTGAGACGCCCAGCTACCTGCCATCGTATCTTCAAGAGCGGCCATGTCATCGGATGTCGCCATGCCCGCCGTAAGGTAAAAATCTTCAAACTTGCGAAGGCGAGCTGATCGTGCCTCCGCGTCCTCACCAATTGGGGCGATGCAGTATACGGTTACCTCCGCGCGATCAGCCGAAATTGGTTTAACATAGCGAATTTGTGTAGACGGGTTGTCCATCAACATGACGTTAGGAAACAGCGCAAGATTGCGTCCCTTCTCCAGGATCCACTCGACATGTGCAGCAGGTAAATTTTCTGTTAGCCAGTCCTTTTTCTTATAAATCGGCCGTCGTTCCGGTGTGGTATGTTGCGCCCAAATAGACATATGTCCGTTTCCTAAGTCATAGGCGCCGGAAGGGACTATACCGACAAGGCGTCCCCCTTCGGTCTGCTTTAAGCCTCTAAGACTTTCGCGTTCTTCTCTGTTACGAACCGTTGAAGCAAAGACCCGGTGAACCGTCGACACATGATATCCGTCGACACTGTTTTCCAGTTGCATCTTCCAATTTCCACGGATGACATAGGTCGAACTCCCAGGCACAACCTCAAGGCCTTCGGGTGATTGCTCAACCATCAAGTCAATCCAAATAGCGGCAGCTCCCAAGAAGTCCTCAATTGGCTCCACCTCGTCTACTAAAGACCCGAAAATAAACCCCCGATAATTTGCAAGCTTTGCAATCGGCTTTAGGTCTTATTGCGAACGATCAAAGTTATCAGCACCAAAGCCTTCTTTTTCATTTTTTATTCGAACACAACGTCCGTCACAGCTATAGGACCAACCATGAAAACGGCACGTTAACGTCGCCGCTCTACCCTGTTTTTTCGGGGTCAATAAAGCGCCACGATGAGAACAAACATTAATAAAACAGGAAAGGCTTTTATCTTTTTGGCGAACAACCACTACGGGATGACGGCCTATATCAGAGGCAAAATAACAGTTAGCTTCAGAGACTTGGCTTTCGTGGCAGAGATAGACCCACCCTTTTTCAAAAATACGTTCGATCTCGGCATCGAAAATTGATGGATCAGTGTAAATAGACCGGTCAACTCGGAACACCCCCTCATCTACACGATCATCGACAAGCGCCTCCAAACCATTCTTTTGATACGCTCCATCCATCTTTTGTCTAACCTTGAGCCCAAGTTCTTGGGTCTATTATCGTATAGACACCATACGAACGTATACCGCGGCCTGCCTTTCAGGGAAACATCATTAAACAAAAATATTAGTGCCGACACAAAATTAATCTGGTCTTTGCAGAAACCCTAATAATGGTGCAATAATAGAACACAAGAAGACATGATAGAAAATAAGATTATAAAAATAAGAGGAGGCAGGCGTTGAGGGGCGCCACAATTCTATTTACTGAGATGTCACCCGACGAAGATTGGGAAGACGACTTTAATCATTGGTATGACACCCATCATATTCCTGCCCGAACACGGGTGGAGGGGTTTATCGGTGCCCAGCGCTATCGAGACCCGGATAGACCAACCTACTTGGCGGTATATGAAATTGCCGCTGAAGATGTGCTTGAAAATGCCGACTACCAAAAAGTCAGAGCTCAACCCAATGCCCAGACGGCTTGGATGCTTTCAAATGTTCAAAATTACAGCCGCTACATAGGGAACGAAATAGGCTATAAGTTACAGGATGGTGCTGACGACGAGGCACTCGATGAGGCTTTTGTCTACGCTGTCTTTTTTAGCGTCCCGGATGACCGCGCCGAAGAATTCAATAAATGGTATGACGAAGAACATAGCCCGATGCTTTTAAAATGCCCTGAGTGGAAGGCTGTCCGACGCTTCGAAATTACAGACGGCGATCCACAACCATGGACCCACCTTGCATTGCATTACCTTTCTGATGTTGAGGCCGCTCTTTCCTCTACTGAAAGAGAAGCTGCTAGCAACACTGACTGGCGCAAAAAACTTATGCAAGAAGCATGGTTTCAAGGAAGCACACACGTATACGAAGCTTTTGGTGACAGATTTACGGCCTGACACCCCACAGACCCTTCTCACTATTCAATATTCAAGGACGCTTGAATATTAACTCGATTTAAGTTTGGAGTTTATTGGCCGGGCGCCACTTAAAGGCGGCGTGCTCGAGCCTGGCAAAAACACCATGCTCAAGAGCTAACATTAATATTACAAACATTATAATCCAGGCCAGAACCAGTTCCATATTGAACTGTTCGAACCAGAAGAAGAACATATAGCCAATGCCGTACTTAATGCCAAAAGTCTCTGCTAGAGCAACAATTTTCCAAGTCATACCAAAGGCAAACCGGAACGCGGAGAAAATATATGGAAGAAGTTGGGGGATATAGACCTTGCGGATCATCATTTTCTTATCCGCACGAAAAACCGTGGCCATATCAATCACAGATTTATCCATGGCCTGCGCGCCCTGAAAGATATTCACGGCCACATATGGCGTCACCACTCCGACCACAGCGACAAGACTTCCAATTTCATTAAAGCCAAACCACATTACTGCCAGGAACACCATGAGTATTGTGGGCATGGTTAATGCCAAGGGGATCAAAGACATCATCGAGTATTCGATTGTCTTGCGAAGACCCATAGCCAACCCAATGGCGATACCTAAAGCCATCGCCACACCAAAGGTAATAAAGGTTCTGCCTAATGTAATGCCAACGTGAAAAAACGCGGAACGCCCCTCTGGTCCTGGCTCAGTCACAACCCCAACTATGGCATAGGCTATAGCAAGGGGTCCCGGCAGAACCTCTGCATCGGCCATCAATATGGCTGCAAAATACCAAAGAATAATTAGGACGAATATCGAACCAATTCGTATTGAAACGGCCGCAGCTTTCTCAGACATTTAGCCGTCCTCTAACAATTGGGCATCCAACACACTAAAGAACTCTCTAACCAGCTCCTTTTCCAAATCAAAGATTTCAGGATCTTC
>CAYZDH010000044.1:0-15194 GCA_964477025.1 uncultured Rhodospirillaceae bacterium
CGACCTAAAACATCTAAATGTAGCGAAGGAAGCTCGCAACCCCACCGCAGCTTTAAAGACAGCAGCATCGCCTGGTGTACTGAGCAAATTCGTGCCAGACAATAATTATAAGAATGAGGATACCTACATCTCAGCGATGGCCGATGCGATGAGGACAGAGTACGAGGCAATTCACAAGGCCGGTTTGATTTTACAAATTGATTGACCGGAAATCGGTTCGGCACGACATAATCAATATAAAGATATTTCTGAAGAGGAGATTTTAAAAATTGCCTGGCGTAATATGGAAGCCGTTAACGCTGCTACCGCTAATATCCCGCCAGAGGCCATGCGACTACATATCTGCTGGGGAAATTACGAAGGACCACATACGCACGATTTCCCGCTCGCGAAGATTTTCCCAGTATTGATGGCCGCGCGCCCTGGTGCGATCTTATTTGAGGGTGCTAACCCTCGGCATGAACATGAGTGGGAAGATATCCTAGGAATGGATATTCCCGATCACAAAATTTTTATTCCAGGCGTAATTGATTCCACCTCAAATTTTGTCGAACATCCAAAGCTCGTCGCACAAAGGATATGTAACTGGGCCAATGTCGTCGGACGCGAACGTGTGATTGCCGGTTCTGATTGTGGTTTTGGAACATTTGCACGGCTGGAACCTCAGGTAACCGCCGATATCGTCTGGTCGAAATTCAAAGCTATGGCCGAAGGCGCGAAAATCGCTACAAAACGACTTTGGGCATAAACTATACGTCATAGAGCGTACGAGGGTTAACCTCCGTAATCTTTTCAATATCTGCGGTGCTGAATTCTGCATCTTTTAGTGTTGTGATTGGATCTGGGTCGCCAGGGGGAAATGGAAAATCAGTTCCAAGCACTAACTGGCTCACCCCCACTAAATCACGCAAATAACGCAGAGCCGGCCCGTGGTGTAGGATGGTGTCGTAGTGCATCTGACCCAAATAGCAAGAAGGTACATTACTAGCGATCGTGCCGGTAAGCTTGTGAGGTGCCGCATTATGCATACGATCAAATCGACCAATCAGCCATGGGACTGATCCACCACCATGCGATAGGACCAACTGTAATTCGGGAAAGCGAGCTAGCTCCCCATTTTAAATCATGGAGCCGACGTGCAACGTAGTATCTTTAGTATAAGAGACGACCTGATTAAGCGCGAACTTTTTTGCTCGCTTTGAGGCCACCGGTTGCGCCGGGTGTAAAAATACGGGGGAATTCAACTCCACGCATGCCGCCCAATATTCATCAAGTTCGCACTCTCCTAGATTTTCATGATCAATATGGGTGGCGACAATAGCACCGACGGCTCCATCCGCCATAGAGCGCTCTAACTCGCGCGCTGCCGCCGATGGATCTTGCAGTGGACCCGATGCCATCCATGAAAATCTCTCAGAATGAGTAACACACAAGTTCGCCAAACACTCATTCATTACCCGGTGCCAAGCAAGCCCTTTATCAGCTGGCATTTCATAGCCAAATATATCTGTCCACATTGATAAAATTTGGTGCTGGAGACCAATTTGCGCCATTTTCTCTAGGCGCATTGAAACATCGGTCAACTCATCATAAAATGGTCTGATTTGAATCCCTGAAGAGAACCGCCAGCAATGACAGCCTGGCTCTGATTCCACGAGGTCAATACCAAACTCGGCACCACGATCCACTAATGTCTCAATGACAGTGGGAGGGACAAAATGAGCATGAACATCAATCGCCATTTTACGCTCCTTTCTCAGCAAGTAATTTCCGAATTCGCATCGGTGAAAGAGGTAATTCAGTGATCTTCACGTCATAATTTCGGAGCGCACGCTCAACAGCGTTTCCGATAGCACCGGCGACGGCAACAATTCCTCCCTCTCCAGCTCCCTTAAATCCCATAGGGTTGAATTTAGATGGACTTTCTTCAAGCGCTATGGCGGTGATTTCTGGCAGACCGGTTGATACAGGAAGTAAATATTCCGCAAGATTAGTGGTCATCAACTGACCCTCATCATCATAGATCATGTGGTCCAACAATGTTCCCCCAAGCCCCTGCACCAAACCACCAACTGCCTGCCCTTTCACCATCGCGGGGTTCAAGGCCCGCCCAATTTCTTCGACCAGCACATAGTTAATCAGCTCTATGCCTCCCGTCTCTATATCCACCGCCACCAGCGCGGCATGGGCACCATAGGAATAAGACAGCTTACCATCATTGCTAAAACTTTCATGGGCAGAAAATGAACCGTCTCTCTCACGGGTCGAAGCGAACACGGCTAGCTCTTTTAGTGTCAGTCTCTCACCATCGTCCCGAATAACGCCACCTGCTTTGTAGCAAAGCCCCTCGATTGAGACATTCCACCGAAGCGCCGCCAACTCCAATGCCTTTTTAATTAGAGACTCAGAGGCCTTTCTCACTGCATTACCCGCCATCACCGTGCAGCGGCTGTGAAACGTACCGCCACCACTTTCCAACATAGTTGTGCTGCCGTGGCTCACTGAAATATTTTCGAAATTTGTCTCAATAATCTCGGCACATATCTGCGCCATACCAGTTTCAAACCCCTGACCAACCGAAGACGCTCCTGTGCACAACTCGATACTTCCATCTCGGGCCACCTCAATCCCTGCCGTTTCAGGAGGGCCCGCGGCGCTGCTTTCAACAAAAATCGCAAGGCCAAGACCCATCAGCTTACCATCCTGTAATTGTCCCTGACGGTCTTTCCAGTGATCGTAGTCAATTTCTTTTAGCAACGGCCGGAAGGCGGAGGCGTAATCGCCATCATCGAACGTCGCATCCGGGTCACCCGGCACCAACTCGCCTATCCGATATGGAAGCTCAGCGGGGCTCATCAAATTACGCAGCCGCAATTCTGCTGGATCGATATCTAGATCGTCAGCCATCATATCTAGAAGCCGTTCCCTACAAAAATTCGCTTCAAATCTTCCGGGACCCCTCATCGTACCCACCGGCGTCTTATTTGTGAGGATTGCCTTCATTTCTGCAGCAAAGGCAGGAATTCTATAAGGTCCTGGCAGAAATTGAACTGCTTTTGACGGAACGACGCCACCATTTGTACGCACATAAGCCCCAAGATCGCCACGCACTTCACAGCGCATCCCAAGAATCCTTCCATCGGTGGTTGCCGCTATTTCTAGGTCACATGTGATATCTCTAGAGTGATTACAGGCCATCAGATTTTCGCGTCGATCCTCGACCCATTTTACCGGTCTACCAAGGCGCTGGGCTGCAATCAAAACTAGATAGTCTTCAGGATAGAGTTCACCTCTGGCGCCAAATGCCCCCCCGACATCCAATTCAATCAACTCAAGCTGTTTTTCTTCCAGTCCAAAGGCCAATGCTAAATGGCGCCTGTTAAAAAACGTTACTTTGGCAGCGCCAGTGAGCCGTAAAACGCCGGATATCGGATCACATTCACCAATCAATCCACGAGTTTCCAACGGACAAGCGGCGTGACGGTTAGTTACAAACCTTTCGCGTCTTAAATAAGGTGCGTCTTTGAATGCTGTTTCCACATCGCCACGGCTAACGGGATAGGCAGTCCCGACATTTTCACCGGCCGCTTCATGCAGGAGAACATCGCCTGCTTGCGCCTGATCAAGGCTAGTTACAGCGGGTAAGATATCAAAATCGAGAGTAATCTCGGCCAGTGCATCTTCAGCTAGATAACGGTTTTCCGCAATTATTACCGCTATAGGTTCACCAACATAGCGAACTTTATCAACAGCAATCGGCTTTTGAAGAAATTGTTCAAACCCCTTAAAAGGCGCTAACCGTAATGGGATTTCCGGCATATCAATTTTAATATCACTAGCTGCAAAAACATCGATAATGCCTGGCATTTTTTGAGCGGCGCTCAAATCGATAGTTTTGATACGAGCATGGGCGTGGGGACTGCGCAGGATTGCCATGTGGGTCATGCCGGGCAACGATACATCATCTACAAATTTTCCGGCGCCAATTAGAAACCGCTGGTCTTCCAAGCGATTTACCGATTCACCAACATAACGAAACGTTTTCGTGTCGCTCATTCCTAGTCCCTAGTCCGGTTTGCATCTTTCAAGGTATGTCATGGACACTACCGAGAGCAACGACCGACGTGAAAAAATCATTAAACAACCGTTTCATACGCCCGAAAAAAGGGACATTATCTCGCTAACATTTTAAATACTAACAAAGAGGGGGCGAGCAATGGATCTACAATTAAAAGGTAAGAAAGCGATAGTAACGGGTGGGAGCGAAGGGATCGGCAAAGCCATCACCTTGAGTTTGGCGTCGGAAGGAGTCGATGTAGCACTCTGCGCCCGCCGCGCAGGCCCGCTCGAAGCCGCCGCTAAAGAGATTGCCGACGGTACTGGCCAAAAAATTGTGCCAATTACAGCGGACCTAACGGATACAGAACAAGCCAATTCATTTATCGATAACGCGATAGACGCCCTCGGAGAGATCGATATTCTGGTTAACAATGCTGGTGCGGCAACCGGAGGAGTGTTGGAGTATCTATCAGATGAGCAGTGGGAAGACGCCCTGCAACTAAAGTTCCTTGGATATGTCCGCTGTACCCGGGCCATCCTCCCACATTTCACAAAAAAGGGCGGCGGGCGGGTTGTCAACTTAATTGGTAATGATGGCATCAAACACTCATATTGGGAAATTGCCCCAGGGGCAGCCAACGCCGCTGGCCAGAATTTAACCATTTCTTTAGCCGGTCAATATGGCAAAGATAATATCAGCTTCGTTGCAGTTAATCCCGGTCCGGTCCGCACTGAACGCTGGGCAGGACTTGTAAAGGGCATGGCACGCGATATGAACCTCAGCATAGAGGAAGCCGACCAACTTGCTCCGCGCAGCATTCCGTTAGGCCGTATCGCAGAGACTATAGAGGTAGCCAATCTCGTAACCTATCTCTCATCACCGTTAGCGCATTTCGTCAACGGCACGAAGATCGAGATTGATGTCGGCCAGCAAAAGCCAATGATGGATGCGTTCCGCGATGGATAAATTTTTTAGAGGCCGGCCACCTTATCACGCGAGAAATCATAGCCTTGCTTAACAACAAACTCGAGTAGGAAAGGCGCACCCCCTTCAACAACAGCGACAGCTTCTTTGATTGCAGGGATAATATCTTCCGGCATCTCGACCCGGCGCGAATGTACATTTAACCCTTCTGCGACCTTGGCATAATTACCACCTACATCCATCGCACGATATTTCTTAGTCGCCAAAACGAGTACATCACGTTCCGCTGCCATAACGCTGTTATTGAAGACGATTGTCAAAGTTGCAGTTTTATTCCGGGAGGCCGTCTCCAAATCCATCCCTGTCATACCAATTGCCGCGTCCCCCATGACGTTAATACATATTTTATCTGGGGCTGCTATTTTAGCTCCTAAATTGATGCCCAACCCGTAACCGAGTTGTGTAGATTTTCCCCACCCCATATAGGAGCCCGCCTTAGTGCTTTCCCAGCTCGACATCATCTGCTCTCGTGGACTACCGGAATCATGGGTAATGATGACATTATCCCGATCTATCGTGTCCATCAGGTCCTGAATGACGCGATACTGGTTGATCGGTACTTCCTCAGAAGTCCGATGATCCTTCCAGTCAGCAATCCATCCGGCTTTAACCGTTGCGATGTCCTTTCTCAAAGCCTGTATCGCACTAAAATCCGCTTTGCCTCTTTGGCGTTTAATTTCCACTATTAATGCTTCTGCGACCTTTTTTGCATCACCAATCACAGCGTGATCAGCAAGATAGTCTTTATTGATATCAGACGGGTCATTAGTGGAATGAACAATTCGTTTGCCTGATGGCACCTTTGGTCCAAAATTGGTGATTGTCAGGCTCGACCCAATAGCAAAAACTAGATCTGCGCGATCCATAAACTCAGACACCATCCGAGGTCGTGATCTCGTGCTTCCACCCAATGATAAAGGGTGGTTCTCAGGTATCGCGCTTTTTCCAGGGTTTGTCATCATCACCGGCGCGGGAATGAGTTCTGCTAATTTAGCAACCGCTTCGCTCGCTTCGGCATAGAGCACACCCTGTCCAGCCCAAAGGATAGGGTTTTTTGCTTCTAGCAACATCCGCACACCTTCTGCAATGGCGGACGGATCGGGCGCAAGCGGATAGGTCTTTACCGGTTCATATGTCAGTTCACCGTTAAACTTCTTGTCCCAAACTTCAAGGGGGATTTCAAGCAGAACAGGGCCACCCTTACCGGTCCGCATCGCATGGTAGGCCTGGCGCATCAAATCAGGGATAGCCTCTACTGAATGCGCTCGGGCGGACCATTTGGTGATCGGCGCAAAGACATCCACTGCGCTAAAGGTCGGGTGACGATATTGCCGCGACGACCCTAACCCACCTGGTAAAATTAATATCGGAACATTCTCACTAAAAGCCTGCGCCACTCCAGGAAAGGCATTTTCAATACCAGGGCCAGCCTGAGCGGCAAACACACCGTTCACCTTGCCACGCATAATTCGAGTATAGCCGTCAGCGATGCCAACACCGACACGTTCTTGACGGCAAAGAATTGGCCGAATACCGAGCTTGGCGCATTCTTCGATAACCGGATTTCGGGGGTAACAGGAAATGAACTCCGTCCCTTCCCGTTTCAGAATTTCCGCAACGAGGGCAGCACCATTCATCTTAACGACCTTTCTTATTCGGCAGCGACTGACCCGTAGTCGCGTTTTAATTGCTCTTTGATTGTTTCCTCGAATGACTCATCATCCAAAAGTGTAAATCTAGTTGAGCGTGCACGGTAGCTCTCGGGATTAAGTCCGGGCGGCGTCTTTCCTGCCTGAAAATCTTTAAGACTTTGCAAGAGCAACTTCCTGATCTGGATGATAGCTGTATCGCTTACACCTAGATGTTCAATTGTACGATCAGCAATCGGGCCCATAGATTCCTGAATGCCGCAATCCTGAACACCGAGCCCCTTTATACCCGTGTAAGAGTCTCCACTCGCTTGGAAGTCACGATCGATATCGTAGTCGTTATCTTTGTTGTGAATTGGAATATCCGTGCCGGGAATATTTTCGGTATGAATTCCGTAATGGCTGGTCGTGCGTTCGAGGTCTTCATCGGTCAATGGCTTATCTGGCCAGTAATCAACACTGTAAAGCATGGTATGTTGATCATCTATAGGCACCCAGACATGGGCCGCTTCAGGGCTAGTGGCAAAGACCTTATGGAATGGCATACACATCAGATTAGAGGCCCAGGAAACCTCACCCTCATTCAAGATGCGACCAGTCCCAGCCATAAACCCAAAATCAGTCGGAACAATCGCATAGGCCGAAGGCACCACGCGACGGTTCGTTCCAGCTGTACCCCGATGCAAAAAAGCCAAGTGGCTAGTATCAAAGCCACCTTCCAACCCTTGCAACCAATTACATTCCTGGATATGACGGGTCGCATAACGATGTGACGCCGGTATCATCGTCCACTCAAGCTCCGGGAATTCCGGTTTAAAATCTGCGGGTCCCATGTAAGTCCAAACCAAGCCGCCCTGCTCGTGGCATGGGTAGGCTTTGATCTTTACTTTGCGCCGCAACGTGCTGCCCGACGGTTCACTTGGCAGATCGACACAATCCCCGTTAATATCAAATTTCCAGCCATGATAGACACAGCGCAGCCCGCATTCTTCGTTGCGCCCAAAAAACATTGACGCCGTTCGATGTGGACAGCGTTCGTCGACTATTCCCGGCCGTCCTTGACTATCCCGAAAAGCCACAAGTTTTTCGCCCAACAAGCCAACTCGCACCGGTGGGCCATCCGGTTTTTCAATTTGGTGGGAAAACACCGCGGGTATCCAATAGCGGCGCATTAACTCGCCCATCGGCGTACCGGAATTTGTACGGGTCAGTAATTCGTTGTCTTCATGGGAAAGCATCGCCAGGCCCCCTCAATTTTTAGTAATTAGCCGACCCCGGAGCCAGAGCGTTTCAACCGTGGATCAAAAATATCGCGCATGCCATCTCCCAGCAGGTTGATACCCAAAACTGTAAAGAAAATACATAGACCGGGAAAGAGTGCTAGCCACCAAGACGTGCTGATATAAGCGCGCCCATCAGCCAACATACTGCCCCAAGTCGGAATTTCTGGCGGAACACCAAGCCCTAGAAAGCTTAGACTAGCCTCAGAAATAATTGCCGTTGCCATTGCAAAGGTGCCGATCACCATTGCAGCCTGCAATAGATTGGGCAGGATGTGTTTGATGATGATCCGAGTATCCCGCGCACCCAAAGAACGTGCGGCATCAACAAAGTCCCGCGTGCGCAAGGACAGCGCCTGACCGCGCGAGACACGACAGTATGGGATCCAACGCTGCGCAACGAGCGCTGCAATCAAAATCCACAAGCCTTGTCCAAAAAAGGCAATTACTGCAATGGCAAGAAGTAGGGGCGGGAACGCCCAAATAACTTCAACCAATTTTTGGATAAAGAAATCGGTTCTTCCGGCAAAATAGCCAGAGATCGCACCCAATCCGACGCCAATTACACCCGAGATGATTACGACCGTTCCTGCAATGACCAAAGAAATTCGGGCACCATAAAATATACGACTTAGTATATCGCGCCCGACATGATCGGTTCCAAGAAAATGTGCACCATCCCACCAATTTGGTGCCTGCAAAGTGTTTGTTAAGTTCTGTAAGTTTGGATCGTAGGGCGAGAGGATTGGAGCAAGAAGACCCATAAATACTAGAAGAAATACTAGGCTACCACCCATGATTATTTTCGGTTTCAGCCATGGTCTGAGTGCCTTACGAAAATCGGATGCAGGACTTGCGCTTAATGTTGCCTGTGATGCGGGGCTATTTGTCAAAACGGATCCTCGGATCAATAAGCCCGTACATGATATCAATAACAAAATTGATAATCACAAAAGCAAAGGTGTAACAAAGTACCGTGCCGGTGATCAGCGGATAATCCCGGGCAGTTATAGCCGAAATTAACAAGGACCCGCCTCCCGGCCAAGAAAATACAGTTTCAACAATAATTGAGCCGGAAAGTAATGTTCCGAGCTCCAGCCCAACGACAGTGATGATCGGTATTAGCGCATTACGCACGGCGTGATGCCATAACACTATACTTTCCTTCACACCCTTTGCCCGTGCAGTAGTGACATAATCTTCATGCATAACTTCAAGCACTGATGAACGTGTCACCCGCATCATGATACCCATCATGTTGGTACCCAGCGCGGTCGCCGGTAAAATTATATATTTGATTCCATCCCAGGCTGCCGTCCAGTTGCCGTGAATAATGCTGTCGATAATATAAAATCCGGTGATTGGATCACTGGGTATCCCGTATGTTTCACGTCCCGCAGATGGAAGTAGATTAAAGACGCCAGAGACGACGAGGATTAACATAATACCAAACCAAAAATTAGGCATACTGATACCGAAAAATCCAACGATCGAACCCAGGTTATCCACCCATGAATTTGGCTTAGCCCCCGCCCAAACACCGAGCGGCAAAGCAACAACGACAGCGATGACGATAGAGAAGAAGGCCAACTCAATAGTCGCGGGTAGACGTTCAACAATCAGCAACAAAACGGGGTCAGCATAGCGGAACGACATACCAAGATCACCCTGCAGGGCAGCAACTAGAAAACGCCAATATTGAATATAGACTGGCTGATCAAGTCCCCAGCGAATGCGGGCTTCCTCTATATCTTCTTTGGATGCTTCGTCCGAAAGGAGCAAGTCAGCGGGGTCACCTGGTGCAGCCTGCACGAGCATGAATACCAGTAACGAGATCAACAACATGACAGGTAGCGTGCCGATCATCCGGCGTATTATATAATTAAACATTACCGGAAGACCCCCTACGATAAAAATTGCAGGGAAGGGGCATGTATACAGAAAGTGTCAAGCTACGCACCATACTATTCACTCTCGCAAGTTTGTACGAATGCATAAATCAACTCATTAAATTGTTTTGGGTGCTCTCTATAAGAAAAATGTCCCGCTTGATTAATGATATGAAACTTCGCGTCTAGACGATGTTTAGCAATTAAATCATAAAGTGCCCATCCTTGCTCGATAGACGCTGTCGGATCATTCTTTCCCCAAATAATTTGAGTTGGTCGTTTTAGCCCCTCATCTCGCAGCAAAGCAAACATCTTTGACTTATCCGAGGCCAGACCGGGTGCAAACTGCTTGAGCCTTAAACCTTCCGTTTCCATTTTCTCCCAGGCCAGCTGATATTCTGGACGGGCGGCGATCTCACAACAGATATCCAACCAGTCACTTGAAATATGATGAGGGCTATAGGAATAATGTTCGAAAATCCAATAGTGGCTATCGCGTGACAGACGCGGTTCGGGTGGGTTACCAAGTATAATATTATTTAACTCAACCCCCGGCGAGCTAGTATTACTATCAACAATTGTACAGCTTCGAACCAGTTCGGGATAATCAAGCGTGAGCCGACATGTCAGATATCCCCCGCGTGAATGTCCGACAAGATCCGCCGGACCAAGTTCTAAAGCACGCAACGTATCTGCAGCATGCGCGACAACGGCGGACATACAATAATCCGCATCGGTCTTAGGAATGTCTGTAAACCCCTGACCAAGTTTATCAACGGCAATCACACGGTAGTATTCGGCAAGTGCGTCAAAGTTAGTACTCCAATCCCAAGCGCTGTCTGCAGCGGTGGGGTGCCCAAATGCTCCGCCATGGAAAAGGACAAGCGGTTTTCCCTCCCCTTTTTCGTAATAGTGGGTTTTGACGCCGCCAGCATCGACAAATTTTCCGTCTTCTCTATGCATTAATGCACAACACTATGAATAAAGCCGTCGAGTACAGCATTAAAATTATCGGCTTGCTCGCGCATTGAGAAATGCCCGGCACGATTGAGTATGTGCATATAGGCCCGCCGTTCAGTTGATGCTATCAAATCGTAAAGCCGCTGCCCTTGCTCCAACAGCGCTGTAGGGTCGTTATAGCCCCACATTACCATTGTGGGCCTTCGCATACCCGTATCGCGAATCCGAGCAAATGTGTCTCCGCGATCGGCTGAAAGGCCCGGGAGAAATTGTCTTGTTTTTAGTTTTTCGACTTCCAGCTTAGAAACAGCATTTCGATGTTTAAGCTGTTTACCGATGTCCACTAGAACATCCAACCAGTCATCATCGATATGCTCGTGGCCATAGGAGTAACGTTCCAAGACCCAACGCTGGCATTCACGGCTTAGAGGGGGGTGTGGTGGGTTTGCGAGAACCACCTCATTCATTCCAACTCCTGGCGCTAATGTATTGCTATCCACACAAGTACAGGATGCAACAAGGCCTGGTTTTTCGAGCGTTAGCCTCGCCGTAACGTAGCCACCACGAGAATGACCAACAAGATGACAGTCCTTAAGCCCCATCTTATTTACAAACCCACCGAGATGCTGAACTACTGCATGCATGGTGTAATCGGCATCAGTTTTTGGGTTGCCGGTATAGCCCTGGCCCAGTTTATCGACCGCAACAACATGAAATTTCTTTGCGAGATAATCGAAGTTACGGCTCCACGTCCAACTATTACCTGATGCTTCGCTTGAGCCGAAATTCCCGCCGTGGACCAGAACAACTGTTGGGCCCCGCCCTTTCTCATAGTAGTGGGTCTTCACACCATCGACGGTAATAAATTTTCCTCTTTTCGGCATCGGCATGGATAAACCTCTAATCAGCTACATATGAAGGCCTGCCCTAAATAGGACAGGCCTCACACTTTTTGCTCTTTCAAACAGTACTACTTGATACGTATATTCTCACCATAAATACGGCCATTAGCAGGCGGGGAGATACTCACGTTATTCGCCACCCCATATGCCAGTTTATGGCGCCACATGAAGACTGCCGGTACATCCTCCACAAGAACTGCAATCGCATCGTTGATCAATTTTTGGCGTTTCTTCGGATCTAACTCCTTGGCGACCTCGTCAAACAGCGCATCATATTTAGGGTTGGAATATTTGATCCGCGGCGAGACACCAGTCTTGAAATATTGTGCCAAAGCTGGACCTGGATCAATTACAGAACCACGCCCCTGATAGAAAAAGGAACGCTTACCCTTACGAACGTTAGCCCATTGGGTTGACCACTCCGGCGTCAGAAGTTTTGCTCGGATCCCCACTTTAGCAAGCATCGGCACGATAGCCTGTGAGATAATCTTATCATTCACATAACGTCCAACCGGCGTTGACATCTCAACATCTACACCATTCGGATAGCCTGCCTCCTTGACCAAGCGCGCTGCTTTAGCTGGATCATATTTAAGATCAAAAGCCTTTGATCTTTCCGCATCATAACCAATCTGGCCTGGGCCAATCGAGCCCTTCAACTTGCGAGCCATACCTTGCAGAATAGTTTTAATGATTGTGTCACGATCAATCGCGTGGGCCACCGCCTGTCGCAGTTTCTTGTTATTCCATGGCTTGAAACCAGGGTTCATCAACAACATCATAATTTCAACCGAGTCAGTATATGACAGCTTAGTATTTTTACCTGCTGCTACTCTTTTCATAAGATGCGGCGGAATAAACTGAGCTATCTGTATTTCGCCATTAAGCAAAGCTGTTACTCGCTGCTCAACCTCAGCCATTTTACGCCAAATTAATATGTCGGGATTATCCTTATTTCCGAAAACACTATTCTTTGCACGTTTTGTGATAACCTGCTCACCAATCACAACCCGATCCAGTTTATAAGGGCCAAATCCGTCTGGGTGTTTGCGATCAGCATTACGCGGACCGTGCTTATCAAACACTGCCTTGCGCGTGATAGCGTAAATGTCACAGACATGTTGCAACAGATGCGCGGTCGGCTTCTTTGTGATCATACGAACAGTGTGTTTGTCGAGCGCCGTCGCTGATTTCAGCGGCCGTACGTTCTGTTTTTGCGAGCTTTGCTTGTCGGTTTTGATTCGTTTGATTGTATGCACGACATCGGCTGCCGTCAGCTCAGCACCAGAATGACTCTTAACGTCCTTACGGAGTTTAAAAGTCCATTCATTAGGGTCTTTTGGATTGACCGACCAGCTTTTCGCGAGCATTGGCGAATAATCAGCTGTTTTGAAATCATAGCGACAGAGACAACCATATACGTTGCACCAGATGCCGTACATCTGGGCAGCCGAGTCTTGGTATGGGTTCCAACCATAAATATTCCCGGTGGCTCCAATCACCACCTTCTTTTGGGCGGTTGCCGCCGTCGCCGTCAGCGTAACTGCAGCGACCATGGTCAGCGCTGCAGCCACGGATTTAAAACTTAAAAAAGTACGCATTTGTATCTCCCCTCCTATGTTTAAAACCAAATTTTAAAAACTCATTGATCGAAATAACCATTCATAATTGCGTCATGCCAAACTTTTGTGACAACGGGGCAAACGCCCAGCGGCAATCCTTCCTCGGTCCGCCAATAGGAATGCACACCGGTGCCTAACTGGATAAACCGATATTTGGGGGCCGGGTCTAGTTCGGAATAGCGCCTGGTAAGAAACTCGTATGTCGGCACGGTGTGATCACGGCTGTAATCACAAATCCCGTGTAATAGATTAGGAACTGGCTTCACACCATCTCCCTCTAGGGGAACTCCATAACTGAGGTATTCATCGACTAGTGCGTCAGTTTCTTCTTTGTTGAACCCTTGATATTCTGCTGCCACTTGCGCCGCTTCGGTCAAGCAAGATGGCGTGCGGTTATGATACCAATTCTCCGCCTTAAACTGCGGAAATCTCTTGGCCTCATTCCACTGCTCGAACAGTTCTTCCATAACTTGTGCCAGACGAAAAAGCGGTTGCTCCCCCTCTGCCAGCGCCAGCTCTGCGCCCTTATAGCGGGCGAGTTCCCGCCAATCACGGATCAATACATAATTAAAAGGCGTCGGCCAGTCATGTTTAGTCATCTCGTTAAAGAACTGGCCGAAGGGTGAGTTCTCAATGCCTACTAAACCTCGTATATTTTTTACCCGCTGCATCGCTGTATGGACAAACGGACCACCTGTAGAATGCCCATGCACATATATTGACCATTCATTAGGGGGGAAGTGCCGCGCACAGCCATCCAGCATCGCATCGACGATTGCCTTAGGCCAGGCGCCCATGCGTATATGGAAATTCGATCCCGGTTTAGACACCGCATATTGCCGAGAGCCATAAATTTCACGGTGGCTAGTATCAACCTTCACATCGTACTGATCCGAGGTAATCTCTTCGCCCTTTAGCCAAACCGGCGTTCGAACCGAACCGTCGTCGTGAAAGGTATCGCCAGGCCAATTATGATCCGGGCTGTCGAAATAAAACCGGCCAGGGTACGTCATGTTACAGACTTTATAGCCCCGTTTGCCGCAAAAAGTTTGAGCTAACCGCTCGATCGAGCGCCAATCAGACGCACCTCCATGCATCATAAAGATTGCGAGTTTTTTTCCGTCGGGGCCTACTGCAACTTTAGATTGGTCCGTGGGTTCATAGACAATATTACCAATATCCCAATCCAGACCATTGGAGTGAATTCGGAAAACGTCTTCGTTTTCAGTATAGGCGATATCCGGCTCTGCCAGAATGGCATCCGAAATTTGGATAAGCTCGCCCTTTTCAATCCGAACTGGTGGTTCCCAGTCTTTTGACTGCATTTTCTTAGTCGCCATAAACGCCGCCCTGTGAGGCTAGTGACCACCCCTTTATTGGGGTATGTCTGTTTCATTGAAAACAACGCTAGCATGGGAAATAGAGACTGGCGAGTCTTCCACAAAAAATTTATGCCTTAATCGTAATAACCACTTTCGATTAGCTTGAACCAGATCCGCCCAACGGTTTTACAAGTGTCGTGCAAGATATCGTGGCGAAAACCTTCTAACCGGGCCACGCGATATTTTTTACAATAGCGTTCGCTGACTTTTCTCGCAGCATCAACCTTCCAGGGCTGGATCACTTGGTCGAGAGTCCCATTCATTTCTAATATAGCAACATCGCTGAGTTCGTCCGCTGGATAAAGGGGTAACATTATACTCTGCAAAAACCTAGCAAAGCCGGCGGCTCGATCCTTTTCCGGCAGAAAACCTGATTCCCACAAACGCGTTGCATGCTCTGTCAAGGCCGCGACATTGTAATGCATGAAAACATCCTCAATTGATTTAAAGTTCGGCGCATGCATTG
>CAYZDH010000045.1:0-15153 GCA_964477025.1 uncultured Rhodospirillaceae bacterium
CATTGCATCTACTGCGACCTGATCGGCCGCCTATTCATCTCCGCGTCCCATCTGCCGTGAAGCGGCTAACGCCGCAGCCTCCGTTACGCGAACGACTTCAAGGGCTAAATTTCTGTCCATTGGAATTGATTCCGGCATAACTCCGATTCTCCTCGGTACTTAATCAGTTCATTATTTAGGTATTCCAATAACTTAAGGAACACATCCTATAACTCTCTATAACGTTAGAGGTTCAACCCTAATCATTCTAGGCTCCTCAACAACTGTATCATATTTAGCAAAACGAGAGAGCGCGCGTTTAATTGATACTTCCTTAACGTCGTGGGTAGTCATTACCACAGGAACAGATTCGCCTGGAGAGCGTGTCCGCTGCAATATCGCCTCCATTGACACCTCTTCGTCACTTAGAACTCGAGCAATATCAGCAAAAACACACGGACGATCGAGGACCATCAAACGAATGTAATAGGAACCAAAATGGTAGTCCATCGAAGCTGCAGACAAAGAGACCAAATCAGAGGCGGGTACACCAAATGTCGGGGTATTTATACCCCTAGCAATATCCATCAAGTCAGAGACAACAGCAGAAGCCGTCGGCCCCGCCCCAGCCCCACGACCCTCATACACTGTCGACCCTACAAAATCGCCTTCAACAACCACCGCGTTATAGACGCCCTCTACATAGGCAACGGGTGAATCAAGTTTAACCAAACACGGGTGAACACGTTGAACGATTCCATCTTCAGTTGCGCGTGCAACACCCAAAAGCTTTATACGATACCCAAGTTCACTGGCAAAACGGATATCTAGCGCGGAAATATGCCGTATACCCTCAATATAGGTATCCCCAAAGTTAACTGGACAGCCGAATGCTAAACTGGAAAGAATGGCCAGCTTATGTGCGGCATCAACACCGTCAACGTCAAAACTAGGATCGCTTTCGGCATATCCCAATCCTTGGGCCTCTGAGAGTATATCCCCAAATTCACGCCCTGTTTCACGCATGGAAGTTAGAATATAATTACAAGTCCCATTTAAAATTCCATAGAGCCCAGTAATTTTATTTCCAGCCAGACCTTCTCTTAAAGATTTAACAATGGGAATTCCACCGGCTACCGCGGCTTCATAGGCTAAAATCAGATCGTTTTGTTCAGCCTGAATAGCCAGTGACGTTCCATGATGAGCAATGAGGGCCTTGTTTGCAGTAACGACTGACTTTCCTGATGCAAACGCTACTTCGCAGCATTCTTTAGCAATACCATCCTCTCCCCCTATTAGTTCAACATAAACATCACTGTCTGACTCCGTTGCCATAGAAACAGGGTCTTCAAACCAGTCGAAGTTCGATATATCAACGCCACGGTCTCGTTTAGGGTCCCTCGCTGAGACTGAAGTTATTACAATCTCTCGACCGCAGCGTCGAAAAATTTTAGCGCCATTTTTGTGCAGCAGGTTTACAACTCCCGCTCCGACGGTTCCAAGACCGGCTATAGAAATTTTTAAGGGATCACTCAACTTTTTACTTCCCGCTTCTGAAATTCTTCAATTAATTTGGAACTCTCAGACATAAACCGCTTAATATTCCGAGCTGCCTGCAAAATACGTTGTTGGTTCTCTACCAGGGCAACTCGAACAAATCCTTCCCCATATTCACCAAACCCAATGCCTGGAGACACTGCAACCTGTGCCTTCTCAAGTAATAGCTTAGAAAATTCTAGAGACCCTAAGTCACGAAATGGTTCGGGAATTGGCGCCCAGGCAAACATCGTGGCACTTGGCGAAGGAATCTCCCAACCTGACCTACTGAAACTTTCTATCAAGACGTCCCGCCGGTTGCCATAAATTTTTCGAACATCGTCGATACAATCCTGCGGGCCGTTCAGGGCAGCCGTGGCGGCCACTTGTATTGGGGTAAACGCCCCATAATCAAGATAAGATTTAATTCGCGCCAGAGCACCAATCAATTTCTGGTTTCCGGTAGCAAATCCTATACGCCATCCTGGCATCGAGAAAGTTTTACTTAAGGATGTAAACTCAACCGCTATATCTTTTGCACCCGGTATTTCGAGGATTGACGGCGGCGGTTCTCCATCAAAATAAATTTCTGCATAGGCCAAATCAGAGAGGATATAGATCCCGTGCTCTTTACAAAATTCCACAACCTCTCTGTAAAAATTTAGGCCGACCACCTGTGCTGTTGGGTTGGAAGGAAAATTTAAAACTAGCGCCAACGGAGGAGGTACACTATGGCGCACAGCCCGTTCAAGCTCACTTCGTAAATCAATATTTGGACCTACCGGCATGTGACGTAAGGCCCCGCCGGCAATAATAAAACCATAGGCGTGAATGGGATAACTCGGGTTTGGCACCAGTACAACGTCACCCGGGCTTGTAATAGCCATCGCGAGATTAGCAAAACCTTCCTTTGACCCAAGCGTAACGAGGGTTTCAGTTTCAGGGTCTATATCAACATTAAATCGGCGGCCGTAATATTCCGCGTTGGCCCGGCGCAGCCCTGTAATACCCCTAGACACAGAGTAACGATGGGTCCTCGGGTTTTGAACGGCCTCAACAAGCTTTTCAACCACGTGAGGCGGTGATGGCAAGTCGGGATTCCCCATTCCAAAATCAAGTACGTCTTCTCCAGCGGCACGCGCCGCCGCTTTCATCGCGTTTACTTCCGAGAAAACGTAAGGCGGTAGCCGCCTCACCCTATGAAACTCATTATCCATCTAGCTAGGGCCCTAACACCCTATTCTCAGCGCAAAATTTTCTTACTAAAATACTAAAGGTTATTTTTCTATTAATATTTCAACACGCCTGTTTCCAGCCTCCTCAGCCGGCATAACTTCCGAGAATGCCGGCTCTGAATCCGAAATGGCGTTAACTCGAATTGCCGTTGCATCAACACCCTGCCGCCTTAACTCCGTCGCTACAGAATGAGCCCGGTCATGAGATAACTGTAAATTGACAAAATGATGGCGTTGCCAACTCATATCACGCGTGCGGCTACTTGCATGCCCAACTACAAGAATACTGCCGCCACGTTGTTTAAATAAAACTGCTGCTTTCCGAATATCTTGACGCGCCTTCTTGGAAAGGGTTTTCGACCCCACGTCAAACAAAACAGATGCAACTTTTCTATCCCTGACTGAAGGAGTGTCCCCTAAAACATTTCCTGTGCCAGCAGGAAATCTAATCGTAAAGGGTTTCGCTTGAACGAAGTTCTGTCCCTTTATAATTGAGGCGGGGGTGTCGAGTGTTTTCGACTTTTTAACCGTAATCGATTGTTGCTTAATAATGATATCCTCTGGGGCCTTACCAAAAACCAATTTAGGATCATTATTCGTTTTTTGCTTATCTGACTTTTTGATTACAGTTGCAGTCTCATTGGGAGAAGCGGGACGTTGAAACATTGCAGCTGGCGCAGCTGGAACCGAACTTCCTAGCTTACGGGTTTTGCTATTGTCATAACGGACACCCTTCCGATCTGCGGCCAAATTCTTTGCTATTTTTTTTCTTTCGGCTTTACTAGGAGGTGCCGGCCTCATCGGCACACTAGAAAGTTTCGGGAAATTTTTACCTATCCCTGGAATTGCCTTTAGTGTCTTCGATCGATTTGGAGTTTCTATCGCTCCCCCAAGAACCCACCTTTTAGTATCCCCATACCATTCAACAGGGTCTGCCCAATCAGGTACAGAGGAGCATCCCACAGTCCCACTTAAAAGAATAGAGGCCATAGATAGAACCAGAACCCTTTGCCGGGACTTCTCGCTAAAGATTCTTATATTAAAATTAATCATGATAACCTGATCTCCCTTGCCGTATCCCGTCCGCTCAAAGCATTTATAAGCCTGATTAAGGCTGCACTCCCAAAGATTGAAGTATCAAAGAGAACAAGAAAATAGTGATTAGCGTTCAACCATTCTGATTACAAATATGCATTACTTCCTTTACCCTTCAGAACCCGTGCCAATCAACCCTCTAATCCAGAAGTTTCAGGAAGATCTAACATTAAGTTCAGATTTTGTATTGCCTGCCCAGCAGCGCCCTTACCAAGATTATCAAGCTGAGCTACTAATACGACTTGATCGTGCTCCTCATTCCCAAATACAAACAAGCGAATACTGTTCGTATGGTTAAGTTCTTCGGGGTCAAGAAGCGCCAAACGATTTTTTACGTCAACTTCACTTGCGACCTTCACAAATGTCTGACCAGCATAGAAATTTTTTAGAATATTAAAAATCTTCCCAACGCTAGGCTTTTGTTTCAGAGACCATAATTGCAACGGAATTTGAACGACCATACCCTGCCGAAATCGACCAACACTGGGGACAAAAAGCGGTCTTTTAGTTAATCCGCTATAAAAAACTATCTCTGGAATATGTTTGTGCTCCAAATCCAACGCATAAGCAAAATACTCACTCCTAATCTTATTTTCGAGCGCGGCATCTTCCATGCGGGCTATTAGAGGTTTTCCTCCGCCACTGTATCCGGAAACAGCATTTATAGTGATGGGAAAATCTGCGGAAACAATCCCGCCAAAGACTAATGGCCTTAGTAGTGCAATCGCAGCTGTGGAATAGCACCCTGGATTAGTAACTCGGGTTGCGCTCGAAATTAAACCTCTTTGTTCCTGGTCTAATTCCGGAAAACCATAAATCCATTTTTCTGACACTCTGTGTGCGGTGGATGCGTCTATTAATCTCGTTTGATCGCCTTCTACAAGAGAAACAACCTCGTGAGCTGCGCTATCAGGCAAACAAAGAATACCAACATCTGCAGACATTAGGGCCTCTCGCCGGATGACGGGGTCCTTCCGTTCTTTATCTGGCAAATGAATTAGTGATAGCTCAGAACGGCCCTCAAGCTTCTCCCTAATTTGAAGCCCTGTCGTTCCCTCCTCGCCATCTATAAAAATTTTATATGTCATTTACCCAAAACCTCTATTCCATTCGGAACAACAAATTCTATATCAAAAAAAATGGCTCGCCGTTTCCGGCAAGCCATTCTTCCACATATGGAATTGTAACTTACCGTTTTGAGAACTGGAAACTACGACGCGCCTTAGGCTTGCCATATTTCTTTCGTTCCACAGTACGTGAATCACGCGTCAGAAACCCATTTTTCTTTAGGGCCCCGCGTAATTCAGGCTCCTGCAAAGTCAATGCCTTAGAAATTCCATGCCGAACGGCTCCTGCCTGGCCAGATAGTCCGCCACCTTTAACAGTGCAATAAACATCAAATTGTTCCTTACGCTCAACTACGTCAAACGGCTGTCGAATTATCATCTGCAATGTCGGCCGGCTAAAATAGGTATCGCCTTCCTTGCCATTAACCGAAATTTTACCACTTCCGGGCTTCAGCCATACGCGAGCTACGGCGTCTTTCCGTTTGCCGGTTGCATATGAGCGACCCAGCTCATCCACAGTACGTTCATAAACGGGTGCTATAATGGTTTCTGCCGGCGGAATAACCGCTGCTGTAGCTTCTTCCGGCATTACATCAGCAAGTGTCGCGCCACTATCATCTGCCATTTTTAGGCGCTCCTTTTGTTCTTAGGATTCATCCCGGCGACGTCCAAAACTTCTGGGTTTTGAGCTTCAAGCGGATGCTCCAATCCGGAATAAATTTTTAATTTACCAATTTGCTGCCGACCCAAAATTGTTTTGGGTAGCATGCGCTCAACCGCTTTTGAAATAACTCGCTCAGGATGAGCACCATCGAGAATTTTTTCTGCAGTTCTGCTTTTAATCCCACCAGGATAACCTGTGTGCCAGTAATAGGTTTTATCAGTGCGCTTATTACCCGTAAGCATTATTTTTTCTGCATTTATTATGACGATGTAATCACCGCAATCGATATTTGGAGTGAACATCGGCTTATTTTTACCGCGCAGAATATTAGCCACTATCGCGGCCAAACGGCCAAGCACAACACCATCTGCATCAATCACAAACCATTTGCGATCGACATCTGAAGGTGTCGCTGAATATGTCTTCATTGACTGCATCATAAAATTTAGCCTCAAAAACCAGCGGCGATAGGCCACCAACAAAAGCGCGCGGATTATGTCAATTTATTGTGGGATGTCAACCAACATTCTTTATTATATTGCAGTGACTTAGACTAGCGGTATTATAATACCGTTATCTAAAATAGACTTATTAGGAACCTTGCTGAAACTCAAGCTCGACGATACCATCACTTAAATAAAATCGGAATATCATATGGCCTCTTCTATTGTTCCAATAATTAATATCGAGCCTTATTTTTCTGGTGATGAGCGGACTAAACAGTCTATTGCCAAAGAATTAGATAGGGCCTGTTGTGATACTGGATTTTTCGCAATATCAGGGCATGGTATCGATGAAGACGTCATTACCCGAGCTCGGGAAACTGTTGTTGATTTCTTTTCCCAAACCCTTGAGGAAAAGCTTAAAGTAGAACGACCCCCAGAGAAAGTAAGCCGCGGCTATAATAGGCTTATGGACCGTTCGCTATCATACTCCATAGGAAAGGAGGCTCCGCCAGATCTTCAAGAAGCGTTTGCCTTCGGACCTGAAGAGTTTACAGGAAAGGACTGGATAAAGAACGATCCAAGCACTGCCATGATGGCGCCTAATCGGTGGCCAAATAATCCACCCGAGTTTTACCCAGTGATGCTAGAGTACGCTGGTGCCATGAAATTTCTTGGTGAAAGAATTTTAGATATTATTGCGACAGCGCTGAATGTTGATCGCCACTATTTCGATGACAAATTTGACCATCAATCGAGTGTTTCGCGAGTGGTGCGTTACCCAGCGCAGAAAGAACTTGCTGAGGATGGGCAACTCCGAGCAGGGGAGCATACAGATTATGGAACAGTTACCTTTCTGCGCGGCGACGCGGTGCCGGGTGGCACGGAAATTATGACCCGCGACGGAGAATGGGTAGAAGTAATATGCCCGCCTGGTGGTTTTGTTTGCAATATTGGTGATGCCTTAGCTCGATGGACCAATAATCGCTGGCGTTCAACCCTACACCGGGTTGGAAACCCTCCACCGGACGCACAAAATGTCGATCGCATATCTTTGGTTCACTTTCATAGCCCCAATCATGACGCACTCATAGAATGCATTCCGAGTTGTCTCGGGGATAAAGGTCCTAAATTCGAACCCATTACATTTGCTGACCACTATCTTGGGAAGGTAATGAAGGCCGCACATGCCCGACTAAATGCAAAGGTTGCCGATGCAGCAAAGCGGACTGCCTGACTCCCAAAATTTTTCAATCAGAAGGGCTGCAGCAGTTTACTCATTTTAAATGAATTGAAATACGAACAACTAATGGGAACAAGAAGTGATTACCGTATATGGAATTAAAAATTGCGACACCTGTCGTAAGGCCCTCAAGTGGCTAAGTGTTGAAGGAATTGAGCATAAATTTGTCGATTTTCGTATAGATGGACTTAACAAAACTACAATCGAAGGCTGGGTCGAAGAAATTGGTATCGATACCCTAGTAAACCGACGCGGAACCACCTGGAGAAAGCTACCAAAAGCCGATCAGGCAGATTTAGAAACAGGGAACGCCTCAACAATAATAGCTGAAAACCCTACATTAATAAAAAGGCCCATTTTTGATGTCGGCCAGAGACGGGTGGTTGGTTTTGCCAATAAGACGCAGGATACCCTGAGAGCTTTCAGACAGTTTAGTTAGCAGTTTTACACGCAAAAAGATTACTGAGATGCAGAGGTGTTTACTTTAGCGCCCCCGGAAACCGCAGTATGGTCTTCGGAAGTTTCTTCCATAGAAGGCAGAAATGCTGCAAATACCATCACGATAACAGCTAGTGCCATTAGAAACCCATAGAACCATATAAAGCTGTTGGTCCGGCCAAATATTTCACCGACTACCAAAAAGGCAAATGAACCACCGCCGAGAGCAATTACAAATTTTGCACTAAAGACCCTAGCACGCCATTTTTCGGGACAAAATTTTACTATGATACAATTTTCTGCCGGCAAACAACCGGTAATCACCAGCATCATAAGACCCGCGACTAATACTAAACCGAGCCCGTTCATCTGGGAGGCAAGAAGTGCAAGCGGTATCATAATCGCAAACATAGAAATATAGACGACTTTCGGCGAAAACCTTGACGCCAAATTGCCCCCTACTATCTGGCCTACCGCACCAACTAAAATCACTAAGGTAACCAGGCCAGAGCTCATAGTCAGCCCGCCCTCTCTATCTAAAGAGAAAACAGTAACTATCGATCTCATAGTATCGTCAAAAACCTTTGGTAGACCGGATGTGTAAGCTTGAGTAATTAAGCCCACGGATAAAGCTGTTATCGCCATCAAACCAAGTGCTAGACGCGCTAAATTGATAGGAACTGGCGATTCCGTAACGGCAGAGGCCTCCTCATCCGATCCTTTTATAGAATTTTTTGTAAACAAAATAAAACCAACACCAAGCAAAAAACAAGCAGCTCCGGGAACAAAAAAGGCCGCGCGCCAACCCCATAACTGCGTCAACCCGGCAGCAATAAAAGCAGCCGCTGCTAAGCCGACTGTTCCAAAGGCACCGTTAAACCCTAAATCTTTCGCCCTATTTACCGCATGTTGGACTACAAAATTTGTACCAACGGGGTGATAGATCGCGGCAAAAACACCAATGACACCTAGGCCTATAGCTATTTGATTGGGAGAATTAGCAAAGCCAGTAAAAAATGTCGCAATTCCCGTACCTACCATGTAAATGGCCATCATACCCCAGCTACTCCAGCGGTCTCCCAGCCATCCGGCAGGCAGGGCGGCAATTCCGTAGAGCATAGAGCCGATGAAAAACAACTTAAATAACTCCCCATAAGAAATCGACCAGACGTCAACAAGCGTTAACGCGACTGTCGGGTAAATCAACATGATAACGTGGTTCAGGAAATGGCTCACATTAACGAAAGCAAGAGCCCTATTAGGCCGAGAAGCAGTCAAAGTTTTCATGGGTCTCTTTTCTCTAATAAATTCATCCCGGCTTAAGTTTAGTAATATTATTTTGTTTATATTTTAGATTAATTTTTCCTCATTACCTATTGGTTTATTTGGTCTTTTATCCAGATTAAAAAAGGTTGATCTTTAACTTCAACAGGTAATTGAACTATACAGGGACAATCATAAGAATGAAGCATCTTAACGCGTTTAGTTAACGAATCTACTTTCACGGACAAGGTCTTGGAGAACAGTACAGCTTCGTCTGTTTTTTATACCTCTCCCTCACAAAGATATATCTATGCCATGCCATCAAGAATATTGACACAAGCTGCCAGTTTTTCTTCTACAAGATCTCTACCAATCGTAATCGCCTCTTCCCTGGAACCGGTCGTAATATAAACAAAACACGCTTCATTTGACATCTTCACTGACCCAGAATTGATTTAAAGACCCAAATAGTTTAATAGTTGACTCGAATCAACAAGGCTGTAGCGGACTATCCGGGGGGACGGTCGGCAGAGCTTTTAGGGGACGAACATGTCACAGCATGTGATTGCACGTGCCGCGCCCAAGCTTGGTGCGGTTGCAAGGCCATCTCACGTACAGAGTAGCTGGCTTAGGAATGGGCTCGCAATGCTGAATGGTAAACTTCCGCTGTTTGACTCAGACGGCCAGCTTATATCAGTCCGAACCATTCAAAGTTGTGTCCGTCTGGGGTGGGCTAAACCGTGGTTCAATGTCCCACTAAAGAAAAACTGGACTGTCTGCACACTTACCCACCTAGGCCGTGTCGTAGCCGAGGAAGATTAACTTACTAGATCTTCGGTGTTTCTATACCGCGTGCTAGAGCCGCTGCGATGAGTGTTATAGCAATTCCAGCAGCACCAACAATATAAAAGGCGATTTCCAACCCCCAGATGTGAGCCAATCCGCCCATAATGATCGGGATGCTTACGTTCGCTGCTAGAATGCACGTGGAGCGTAGCCCCAACGCCCTGCCTTGAACTGCGGCCCCAACGGTCCAAGCAATAAGTGAAAAAATAATAACCACACTAATTGCCATAACAGCGCCTCGAATGCTGGACGCAATAAATAACGGAATGAAATCTGTGAAAAACGGCACCAGCGCAATGCTTGCAATTGAAATTATGATGCACCATACGAGAAGACTAAATTCTTTAAAACGACCTAACAACGGACCACTGCCCAAAGCCGCAATTCCCATCAAACCATTCGCCGATACCAACGCACCTATCAAAGTACCGGGCATCCCAATCCCCTCAAGATAAACCGCATAAAAAGCGCTCTGCATTCCACTACCAAATTGTCGAATAATAGTCATCGCTAAGACAAGCGCCATTAGCGGCAATGCGAACAACTTAAATGCTTCTACATAATCCACTAGGCGGGGCTTAATAGACCTTATGATGGATTGGGTGAGGTCGGTTGGGACCGACAATGCATCCTTTGGAAGCGCGACAACTGAATAAAGTAAACCGCCGCCCCATAAACTTAGAGCCGCAAACCCGCCCCAAGGGCCAAAAATATCCCAGGCGCCGCCGGCTAACGGAGGTCCAGCGAATGTGCCGACCCTAGTGGCAAAAACAAGCCTGCCCGTATAGGTCGGACTTCCGCGCAACACCTGCCCGGTCAGCGTCTGAGCGCCTACCCACCCGAGAGAATCTGCAAGCCCGCAAACCAATTGCAACGCCATAATTGCTATAATCCATGGTGCTACCGGGTAAAACAGAGGAAAAACTAGCATCACCAGAGCTGTAAAGGTCAGGACGCGGCGCGTACCAATACGATCCATCATTGCCCCACCGTGAATAGCGAATAGCAACGGACCCACATACCTTAAACCTGCAAGAATCCCGATCATTAAAAGGGGCGTTTTGAGTTCAACGAGCCACAAGCCCAATACAACTAAAACTAGATCGGGAATACTGTTACTAAATAGCGCTACTCCGTACACCGGAACCTGTACTCGCATTGGCAGTGATTTATCGAACCCGTCGGTCATAATTTTCCCAGGAAAGAATACAAATTTTTTAATCTTGCCTTTAGCATAACGGGTTTAACCCGATCATAAAAACGTGGTCTGCTCTAGACGCAAACAAAAAGACAGTCCAAGCTTTAGCGTGTGACTATTTCACCTGATCAAAAATCTTCCCCCTTAGCATGGTTTCGCCTTTCAATCGCCGGTGGGGCAACATTATTGATCGGAATGGGCTTAGGCCGTTTTTCATATTCACCTTTGATCCCAGCACTCATCGAGGCAGGCCAACTTTCGGCATGGCAGGCCGGTGCGATCGGTGCCTCTAATTTTGTCGGTTACCTAGTCGGTGCCCTCGTAGCCCCAAGTATGAGGATGCAGTGGGGCGAAGCAAAAGCAATGAGAATTTCATTGCTGGTCGCCCTGGTCTCATTGTTTGCCTGCGCGCTCCCTTGGGGTTTTGAATGGCTAATATTTTGGCGTGGCCTGCTCGGCGCAATTGTTGGCGTCATGATGATATATTGTCTTGCCATCGCAACCAGGCATGCACCCCCGGGCAAACTCGGTGCCGCAACTGGCATTGTCTACACAGGGGTTGGGATCGGCATTCTTCTCTCCGGCTCCCTCATCCCTTGGCTACTCAAGTTTGGAATAGCCATCGCATGGGTTGGCATTGGTGTTGTTGGTGTAATAGCATTTCTTATCGCCTTATGGGGCTGGTTCGCTCTCGAGGATAAACATTCTGGCGGCTTATCTCCAAAGCCACCCCACCCTAAAATTCAATGGAATTTAACTGTTTCAGGTTTAATTGCTACACGGGTATTTTTTTCAATTGGACTGATACCACACACAATTTATTGGGTTGATTTTCTTGTTAGGGGACTTGGCAACGAAATAGAATTTGGTGGGATGCATTGGATGCTTTTTGGGCTAGGGGCAATCGGTGGAACATACCTTTGGGGTCGCCTAGCAGACAGGCTGGGTTTTCGTGCTGGGCTGGCACTGGCATTTAGTGCTGTAGCCAGTGGCATTTTACTGCCAGTCTTGAATTCCGCTAGCTGGGCATTAATAATATCATCTCTTGTAGTTGGCGCTCAGCCGGGGCTCACGGCAATCATGTCTGGTCGTTTCCATCAACTCATGGGCCCGGATGCTATGGCCCCTGTATGGCGAATGTCGGCGCTAATCTCAACTATCCTGCAAGCAATGTTTGCTTATGTTTACGTTACTATCTTTGACCTGACAGGGAGTTACCTCCCGATTTTTATTATCGGCGGCATATCTATGGGTATAGGTGCAATTATAGCACTGACATTACGCAACGATGCTAAGGAAATGAAGTGAGAAAGTCTTGATAGAATGGATAGGCTCCGTTCCTGACATAACGGCAACAAATTTTCTCCTCTTGTCTGTCTTAAGCTGCCTATCTGGTGCAATGGGCGTCGGGGCAGGCCTTGGCGGCGGTGTCTTGCTGCTAGCCTTTATGACGACGGTCTTTCCACCAACTATTCTTATTCCGCTTCATGGCGCAGTGCTTTTGGGGACAAATGTCGGACGCGCGATCTTAATGTTTAAACACATAAGAAAAGATCTTTTACCGGCATTTTCCATTGGTGCATTACTTGGAGCTATATTTGGTGCAAATATCGTTGTAAATCTTCCTACCGCCATCCTTCAGGTCGTTCTCGGCATTTTTATCCTCTATGCATGTTGGGCCCCCGCTCCCAAGTCGTCCGCATACTCCTATCCTAAATTCCTTGGTCTTGGCTTTGGTGGTACGATTCTCGCGCTCTTCATAGGTTCAAGTGGCGTCGTGATTGCTCCTTACGTCCAGAAGGCGTGTAATGATCGATATGAGTTCGTCGGTACGCAGTACAGTTTTATGACACTTATTCATGGGCTCAAAATCCCCGTATTTGGGTTTCTAGGGTTCACGCTTGCAGAATACATCCCACTTATAAGCGTGATGATAATCACCGCGTTCTTGGGCAGCTATCTGGGTCGGATGCTTCTAAAAGTAATGCCGGAAAGCATTTTTCGAATTATTTTTCGTGTCACCCTATCCGCTCTCGCCCTCAGGTTGCTATATACCGGCATAAAAAACGGTAACTGGCTTTAGCACCCTATTGGTATTTTCGTTTCGTATTCGTTACGATCCTAATGTAGACGAAAATTGAGGTAGAAATGAAAAAAGTTGCGCTGATCGGCTATGGCGCTATCGCTCGCATAGCCCTCGGCAAGATTGTCGAACATGATCCAGATAAGCAGATAAAAATTGTTGGCGTTCTTGTTCGAAAGAATAAGGAAGAGGAAACCCGTGCAGCTCTTGACAGCTCGATCGCCGTCGTTACATCCATCGAAGAACTTATAAGGCTATCTCCTAATGTTATAGCTGAGTGCGCCGGTCAGGGGGCCATTACTGAATATGCTGAAACGGTTTTAAGGGCAGGTATCGATCTCATCGTTATCTCTACCGGGGCTCTCGCAGTTGACGAGTTACGCAATAACCTCACGAACATTTGTGCAAGGAATAATTCACGTCTTCTTATGCCGTCAGGTGCGATAGCCGGAATTGACGGCATGAACTCTTTACAAATTGGTGGTCTTAAATCCGTCCTCTACACCTCCACAAAACCACCAATGGCATGGCAAGGCACTCCAGCAGAAGAAAATTTTGATCTTGTTAGTATTAATAAGAGAACAGAACTATATAAAGGCCCGGCGCGTGAGGCCGCGCGTTTGTATCCAAAAAACGCAAATCTTGCCGCAACAGTGGCTCTAGCCGGCCTAGGGATGGATGAGACACAAATCTTGCTTGTCGCAGACCCCGATGTTGCGCCAAACAATGTTGGACGAATTGATGCCGAGGGCGAATTTGGAAAGCTTACAGTAGAATGCCGCGGCATGCCGGCTCCGGACAACCCAAAAACCTCAGCTACAACTGCGTTATCACTTGCACACGCCATCCTAAAGGATACCCGTACTATAATTATGTAATTATTGGGGCTCACATGCGAACCTAACCGTGTGTTTTAAATTATTTTGATTATATTAGGTGTATAAAGAAGAGTTAGATTGTTTGTATTCAAAACAAGTTCCATCTCCATAGTCATTACCAGGAGCTCTCCCTAATCTTACTCTATACCACTGACAGACGTTCTTTTACCTGATTAATTTAAAATTTTATAAACCAAAATACAGGAGTAAACCGTGAGCAATATCCCGCTGACTTTGGCCTGTGGCCACTACGACCATATGGAAGCCTTGTCACGAGGCATTGTTCAGCCCACCGGAATTGATGTCACCTATCTGGCGAATGAGTCACCGCCAGAAATTTTCGCTCGCATGATCAAAACCAATGCTTTCGATATATCAGAGATGTCTCTAGCGATGTACTTCACACTAAAAAGCAAAGGAAAGTTTCCGTATATAGCATTACCGGTATTTCCATGCCGCGTATTTCGTCATGCATATATTTATGTAAACCAAAATGCAGGCATCACAGCCCCCAAGGATTTAGAAGGAAGAAATATTGGGGTTCAACAATACCGACAGACCGCCGCTACTTGGGTCCGGGGCATACTGCAAAACGAATATGATGTCGAGATGTCGGGAATGAAATTTGTTGAAGGAGGCGTCAATGTTTCCCGCCCCCCCGATGAAGATCTGGATATTTTGCCAGACAAAAAAATCCAAATCGTATCCGCTCCAGAAGGTAAATCAATTAATGATCTTTTAATTGAAGGTTCCGTCGACGCCTACTTCGGAGCCCGGCAACCAAAATGTTACAAAACTCATGACAATATCGTTCGTCTCTTCCCAGACTACCGTAAAGAAGAACGCAAATTCTATGACCGCACTGGCATCTTCCCAATTATGCATTGTCTGGTGATGAAAGAGGAGATGCACCTACAAAACCCTTGGATAGCCGAGAATATGATTAAAGCATTCGAGGAATCCAAACAGTGGGCTTTAGCCCGCATGCGGTTTACCGGAACAATCCGATACATGGTTCCTTGGCTAAACCATGAAATTGAAGAAATCGATGATATGTTCACAAATGGGGATCCATATCCGCTTGGAGTGGAGGCTAATCGTAAAACCCTTGAAACGTTAATGAAATATTTAGTCGATCAGTCTTTTGTCACCACCCGACACCCATAACTAGAAGACATGTTTACA
>CAYZDH010000046.1:0-15142 GCA_964477025.1 uncultured Rhodospirillaceae bacterium
TGCTATCGGCAGCGGTTCTCCTTTGTGGAGGGCACGTTGATAGTAATACCTCATTTCTGAAGGTGATACGAGATCAATCCCGGTTTCCTTTGGGGTTCGGTACATTAGCCGGTAACAACCTACATTTGGGCCATGGTCTGCGTCTTTGGAAACGGCGAAGGTGCCCGAAATATAGGGGCCACCGTCAAACAAATGCATCAATGGCAAGGGAATAGTCGTTAGGTCAACGGCATCCCCTTCCATTACGACTTCCTGACAGGGTGCATTCTCGACAGTCACAGGATTTATTGGCTTTGCTGATCTCGATTCAAATTCAAAAGCGATACGTTTTTCTGTACACCCCATAGCCACGGCGAGACGTTTTCGGGTAGAAACTAGTGCTGTTGCGACACGCCAGCCTGGATAGCTTTCAATGTTTTCAAACATCGTAGCCTCCTCGGCCTGTTCGGCGAGTGCTGATAATTGTCGGCAATCGACGGGTTTGGTTACATGCCGCAGTTCATCAGCGACATCTAGATCATCCAAAAAGCTCCGAAACCCTTTTTTGGCCATATTATTTCCCCACCAAATTTTGCCATCAAACTATCGTAGCGCACGCATTGGTGTCTAGCGGGATAGGTTTAAATTACGTATCTTAACGGGGTCGAATAGTTAAGGAGATACATCATGTGGTTTTCACCACGTAAGCTAGAGATCCCAAATGCTGAGGAAGCCCTACCGGGCCGCGATACGCCTTTGCCTGTTCCAAAAAAACATTTTGTCACTGGTAACTCCCTGGAACCGCCATTCCCTGGCGGTTTAGAACAAATTGTTTTCGCCCTTGGCTGCTTTTGGGGCGCTGAACGCCTATTTTGGGAAATACCTGGTGTTTTCTCTACATCTGTGGGTTATATCGCTGGGCATACAAAAAACCCAACCTATGATGAAGTCTGTTCCGGCCGGACTGGCCACACGGAGGCTGTCTTAGTAGTTTTCGATCCGGAAGAAGTTGGCGTTGAGACACTATTAAAGGTCTTTTGGGAAGGCCATGACCCAACTCAAGGGATGCGGCAGGGTAATGACGTCGGCACGCAATACCGTTCAGGAATTTATACCTTTTCGGATACGCAAAGAGAGATAGTGTCTGTGTCCTATGAACAGTTTGGCGAGGCATTAGCCGCCGCGGGACATAGCGGGATTACAACGCAAATTATAGAAGCTCCAGATTTCTATTATGCGGAGGATTACCATCAGCAATACCTTGCTAAAAACCCCGCCGGATATTGCGGTTTGGGCGGAACAGGCGTGATTTGTCCGGGACCTGATAACGCGAAATAAAATTTTCTTCAGCTCGTTAAGGCCTGCAGGATTAGTTTGATCCACATAACAATCACAACGGCAATGACTAACCTGTTAAACCACTTGGCGCTGATATAAGGAGTGGTCCACATCCCGAATTGTGTAAAAATGACCGTTGGAATTACTGCCAACAAACCTTGGTAAATTCGTTCTTCGGTATAAAGCCCTAGACCACCAACAGCGAAAACGTGTGTACCCGAAATAACAAGAAACATGAGGGATACCGCGAAGACATATGTTTTGCTGTGTAATCGGTATGAGTGAATCCAGGTTGCGATGACTGGACCGGCGATGCCGGTTGCTCCCTGACAAGCCCCACCAATAAAGGCGAGAATGGGGGCTGTGCGTCTTGCAGCCTCCCCCTTGAGTTGAAAGTCAGGCTTAAAGGCTAATATAATCAAGTAAAGCCCGAGCCAAATAATCAGCAGCCAAAGAAGGGCATTATCGGTTAGCGAAGCCAAAACAAAGGCTCCAGATGCGGTTCCAATACCGGCGCAGATAAGAGAAATATTTAGATGCGGCACGTCAGTGGTCATTTTACGGTAACGCAGGCAAATCCAAACATTGCTGACCGCGACCGGTATCGTCAAAACTACTATTGCGTGTTCTGCACCAATAAAGGCCGCAAGTGTCGGTACCGCTATGGTTGGCAGCCCAATGCCAACTGCTCCCTTGAAGTAGGACCCGACTGCAATCGCGGTCAGGACAATAGCCAACTCTTCGAAACTCATTTGCTTGATCGATTGTTATTTAGGTCTGTTATCACTGTCTGAGGACATAGCCCGCTGAATGGGAACGTGCAACCTTGGGCGCTATAGTAGTTCAAGAATTTAATTCTTTAGGTTCAGTCATTGTTTGTCGGGTTTAAATGAATATCCCGGATTTCTGGTTTCGTTTTCTTACAAATACGCAAATCCGGATTATTTGGCTTATCTTGTTAGATTACAGGTGCGCTGATACATTTTTGGCTTGGAATTGTTTAATAGAGGTTTTTCGGCGTGCCGGGACAATATCAATTGTTTACCGAGGCAGAAAATGAAATTCTGACTCGAACGGGGCCAGGTACGCCGATGGGTAATTTATTGCGCCGTTATTGGTTGCCAGCAGTCAGGTGCGATGAAGTTCCTGACCCAGGCGGCGACCAGCTGCGGCTGAAGCTGATGGGCGAGGATTTGATTGTCTTCCGAGCTAGCAATGGCAGGGTCGGTGTCCTTGATCAGTTCTGTCCACATAGAAGGTCTAATCTGTTTTTCGGAAGAAATGAAGATTGTGGCCTGCGGTGTGCCTACCATGGTTGGAAATTTGATCTTGATGGAAATGTAATTGATATCCCCTCAGAACCTGATTTCGATCAATGGGATGAGAAGCCTAAAATAAAGGCGTACCCGACGGTCGAGGCCGGTGGCATCGTCTGGACATATATGGGGCCTCCTGGAAAACAGCCGGCACCGCCAGAATATGAATATTGTTCAGTCTCAGACCCGCATCGCTTTGCAACAAGGCGTTGGGAAGAATGCAATTGGTTACAGGGACTGGAAGGCGGTATTGATCCGGTCCACGTGCCTTTTCTTCATAAATTTGAACTAAGTTCAGACCCTTTGCATCGCGGTACAACCGGTGCCGATTTAACTTCAGCCACTGACATATACTACGATAGCTTTGAACAACCCTACGGTACAAATGTCGTTGCCCGGCGGGACGCAGACGACAAGGGATATTACTGGCGCATCGGCCAATGGATTTTACCGTGTTTTACCATCGCACCACCTTATGGTGACTTCGCAATGGGCTCTAACGCCTGGATACCGCGAGATGATGAGAGTTTTTGGCGCTGGATTATTAGCTGCCATCCAACTCGACCCCTTTCAAATAATGAACGTTCCGCCATGGAAGAAGGAAAGGGTACGCACGTGAAACTAGATAAAGATTTGCGAGCCCTTGCAAATCGGGATAACGACTATTTTATTGATCGAGACGGCCAACGCGCGGAAAAAACATTTAATGGGGTTTATACGGTTGGCCTGCAGGATAAGGCGATGCAGGAGAGCCAGGGAGAAATTCACCGGCGTGAGTTTGAGCATCTCGTTAATAGCGATAAATCGATTATCATGATGCGCCGACGATTGTTGGATGCAGTTGCAAAGAACGAACGCGGCGAAGATTTGCCAGGACTGACGGCAAAGGATCAGCGTGTTCGAGCGGCATCATTAGTCGAGGCTAAAAACGTACCCTATGAAGAGTTGAGTAAAGAAATTTTATTTACTCGTGAAGGGGTTCCAGTTACCTCCATCTAAAGATCAACTAAAGTAAGGTGAAGACCTATGACACTCATTCTATCCAATGAAGATATCGAGCAAGTACTTGAAATGGAGGAATTGATTCCGGTCTTGGAGGAATCCTATATCGAACTTGTTGAAGGGCGGGGCGCTAACCGGCGACGCTCTGATATCGTTACACCGACGTCCCTACGTGAAGATGGTCTTTATGCATTAAAATCAATGGATGGGGTCATTCCAAAACTTGGCGTAGGCGCAATCCGTCTTAACTCTGATATTCTTACTTTTCCAACAACAGGAAATGAGATGCGGAGGGTTAAAGTGCCGGCCGCCCCTAACAAACGTTATGTCGGCTTGGTGCTACTTTTTAGTACTCATAATGGCGAGCCGTTGATGATTTGCCCTGATGGGGTGATGCAGCGCATGCGGGTGGGCGCTACCAATGGTATCGCTGCAAAATATATGGCACGCGAGGACGCAGATACGCTGGCTGTATTAGGCTCGGGATGGCAGGCTGGAGCTGCTGTTTTAGCGCATGCGGCGGTCCGCGATTTAAAAGATGTTAGGGTATATAGTCCAAACCCGGAGAACCGGGCGGCCTTCGTCGCAGAGATGTCTGCTTTGCTTGATATGGAGGTCCGGGATTGCGAAACTGGTGAAAAGGCCTGCAAAGGTGCGCAGATGGTAACCTGTGCAACAAATGCCGTAATGCCAGTATTTTTTCATGACTGGTTGGAGCCCGGTATGCATATTGGCACGGTGCGTCCCGGTGCAACCGAAGTTGAAAAGGCCGCGTGGCCCGATATCGAGCTTTTTGCGTTACTTGATCATGATGATAACGCTGAAATGATTTACACCCACGGGGTTCAAGTTGGAGAAGATAAAGTTGGCTCATACGGCGTCGAGCAAGATGAATGGCACAACTCGTTGCCGTCACTGCCACAAATAATTAATGGTGATCGAGAAGGTAGAACGGATAATGAACAATGTTCATGCTTTCTCAATAATCTCGGAATGGGCTATCAATTCGCCGCGACTGGTCATGTTGTCTATAATAAGGCAAAAGAACTCGGCCTTGGTACGGAGTTGCCCACCGACATGTTTACCGAGACTGTGCATCCCTAAGTATTATCTACAGATACTAGCTTTTCTTTCAATATCTCACGGATTTCATTAGGCATATCGGTTGATTTGCGTGCCTTAAGATCAAAGAAAACCTCGACGGCATCCTGCGTTGCAATGAGCGCGCCATTCTCAGCGTTGGTCATGCGCTGAGTGTAAGTCAAACTTTTATTGCCTAGTCGGGTAAACCCACTGTTAATGATGAGTAATTCTCCGGTGTTAGCTTCGCATAAAAAATCGTTGGTCGTTTTTGCTACAACGACGCCAAAGCCATTTTCTTTCATTGCTGCATGGGCACCATCGACCATATTCCAAATATGAAATCCAGCGTCGTCAAAGAAATGTCCATAAAAGCGCACATTCATATGCCCAATATGATCGCAATACCAAGGATGTACGACGCTGCGATGGGTTTCCATCCATTTAGCCATCTTTCTCTCTCCAATATTAATTGGTTGTATTATCATAGGCCGGTATGATCTCTGACGAAATGCCGATAAATTGCCGGGTAGATATAATTATACAGAGGTTTTGAAGGATGAAGGCTGCCGTAATTGAAGAGCAAGGCGATATTCAAAACATCATCTACCGAGAGTGGGACGATCCAAAACCGGGCCCAAAAGATGTTGTTTTAAGGGTTAAAGCCTGTGGCCTGAACCATCTCGACATTTTCGTCCGCCGCGGGATGCCTGGCTTCCCTGTTAAGATGCCGTTTATCTCTGGAGGTGATATTGCAGGCGAAATTATCACCATCGGTTCAAGGGTCTCCGGGTGGACGATCGGTGACCGTGTGACCCTTAACCCGGACACGCATGAAGGAATGATCGGCGAGCAATTAATCGGCGGATTGGCTGAGTTGGTTCGGGTGCCAGCTCAAAATTTAATTTCGTTACCCGATAGTCTTTCTTACGAGCAAGGCGCCGCTATTCCAATTAATTATGGGACGGCGCATCGGATGTTGTTTAATCGTGGCCGATTGAAAGCTGATGAGACCATGTTGGTGTTAGGAGCCAGTGGGGGTGTTGGGATTGCATGTGTACAATACGGAAAAATGATCGGAGCAAATGTCATTGCGGCGGCGGGATCTGCTGACAAATGTAAAAAATTATCATCCCTAGGGGCTGACCGAACGGTAAACTATTCCGAGGAGGATTTCAGCTCTGCAGTATGGAAAATATCAGAAAAGAGAGGTGTGGACGTTGTCGTTAATTTTACGGGTGGCGAGACTTGGGCGCCTTCCCTCCGGACGGCAAAGCCCGGCGGACGAATTTTGACCTGTGGTGCGACAGCCGGGCATTCACCGGAAACAGACCTCAGATATATTTGGGTGCGTGAGCTCGATATTCTAGGATCTAATAGCTATAGCCAGGAAGATGTAGAAAAATCGGTTTCGTATGCAGCTGAAGGTAAAATAATTCCAGTAATTAGCGACGTACTCCCGCTCGAAAAAACAGGTGAGGCGGAAAAACTTATGGAAGATCGAAATTTTTTCGGGAAGATTATTGTCTGCCCCTAGGATCCTTCAAGAGCAATAGCATCTTTAATTGTTTTTAGTGCTGCCGGGCGGTCGACTTTACCGGTTCCGCCGACCGGCAGAGCAGCAACGATAATTACCCGTCGGGGGTGAGCATAAGCCGCGCCATGCTTTAAAGTGAATTCTTTAATTGAGCTTTCATTGCATGTTGATAAAGGACGAACTGTTATAAGTGCGACTGGAACGAGACCTTTAACGTCATGATCAATCGGCATAACAACTGCATCTATAACATCGGGGTGCTGCACGAGAAGGAGCTCTACCTCCTTGGGGTATATGTTTTCACCACCACATGAAAACTGGTCGTCGATTCTGCCCATAAAGAAAAAGAATCCACTCTTATCCTTACGAAAGATATCACCGGTATGCAGCCATCCGTCTATAATTTTTTCTTTATTCAGTTCCGGTCGATTGTTGTAGCCTGTGAGTACGGCGGGAGACTTGACGCAAAACTCACCATGTCTCTCATTTATTTTTCCTTCTGCGTCGATCATTTTGACCGCTACCTCTGGTGCCACGATGCCGCAACTACCCCTGGGAACGGGACGCCCATCGAGTGGGCTCCTTAATGGACCGCCTCCCTCGGTAAGTCCGTATGCTTCCTCTACGTCGGCGCCAAACGCCTCTTCGACAGAATTTAAAAGTTCTGCGCCAACCACAGCCGAACCCATTTCTAAGCATTTCAGGTGAGGAAACTTGAGTTTTTGCAATAAATCTTGTTCTGCAAGCATCATGCGATACATCGCGGGGACCCCCCCTGTATCGGTACATTCATAGTCAGCAAGGGCTTGAAGCATCACTCGAGGCTCGAACCGCGGCAAGATTACGGCGGATGCACCTGCGTAGAGTTTAGGTTTGATTGATACCCGCATCGCATTTTTGTGAAATAGTGGGCCGGCCACGAGTGTTCGTTCTTCAGGTTTACAGGGCCAATATTTTTGCGCTGTTTTTATCCCCCAGAGCATTCCTTCGTGGGTGAGTAGAACCCCTTTAGGCCGTCCAGTGGAACCTGATGTATAGGGAAGAAAGGCAACTTGTCCTGGTTTGATATTCGGCGGAATAAAAGATTCTGAATGCACGTTTCCTAGTGATTCTTCGTAATTGCCCCAGCCGGCTGGGGCTGGGTCTATTGCTAACAAAGTGGCAAGGTTATGCTGCTCAACAATATTTACGATTTCGGGATTGCAGCCTGGTTCAATAATGGCGCCAGCACATCCAGAATCCTTTATAACGAAGTTAATGGTATCTGAGCCAAGCTTGATATTAAGCGGAATGGGAATAAGTCCAGCTCGCATTGCGCCGAAAAAGATTTCTATAAACTCAAAACGATTGCCCATCGCGAGCAGTAATCTATCACCTGCCGACATTCCCAATTTGGAGAGCAACGTGGCAACGGAATCCATACGATAATCTAATTCGCTATGGGTTAGCACGTGATCCTCTTCTCGTGACAAATCAATCAGAGCAGTTTTATCTGGATGTGTAGTGGCTGCAGCGTGATTGAAATATCCGAGATTTATTTTTTTAACCTCCATATTCATCGATTTAATATCCGTATATGTCTGGTTCCTATAACCTGATTTAGCTGTAATTTTTGTTTAATGGAATACCAATTGGGTTTGAACTTCGAGTTTGGTGCCCATGACTAATTACGGCAAGATAAAGAACAGCCCATTTTATTTATATTAGGAGAACTAAATGAGGAATGATGTGATCGCATCAATCGGGAAAGGCGGTACCTCGTTGTGTTTGTGCGTTCGTATGGCACGAACGGTTGACGTTGCTGCGATTGCCGCCGCCGCTGGCTTCGACGCCCTTTATGTTGATATGGAGCATAGTCCAATTTCAGCGGATGATGCGGCAGCAATTTGCATGGGGGCACCCGGTTTCGGTTTGACACCCTTCGTCAGGGTCCCTCAGGATGATGTCGGACTTGCCTCAAGACTTCTTGATGGAGGTGCTTTTGGGATAATATTTCCTCATGTGGAAACGGAGACGCAGGCAACAATGCTGGCCGGCGCGTGTTTGTTCCCGCCCCGAGGGTATCGCTCCGCCGTAGGCTCAACTATTCATCTTGGATTTGAAGCGATGTCACAAAAAGAAGTTGCCGAGTGTTTAGATCGGCTTATCACAACAACTGTGATGATTGAGACCGAGCGCGGGGTAAACAATGCGGAATCAATTTCTGCTGTTGATGGCGTTGATATGGTTATGGTTGGTACGGCCGATTTATCTGCTTTGATTGGCGTGCCGGGCTCATTAGACAGCCCAGAAATCCGGAGCGCATGCGAGCATGTTGCCGCTGCGTGTAAAAAAAATGGAAAGATTTTTGCTATCGGGGGTGTGAGAAATGATCCAGAGTTAGCAGCGGATTATGCTGCTATGGGCGCGCAATTTATTATCGCCGGAATGGATGCTAACTATTTTCAGCAATCAGCTATGACGGATGTTAGCTCAATTCGTAATGCTTTAAAAAATTGATCAATCGGAATTTTTAAACCAACCAGGTTTTATGACTTTGAGCGTTGCTTCTTCAGCAATAAGTTCAATTTCTTCTGTAACGACCTGGTCGAGAACTTCTAGTCTTAGCATTGCGAGCCCACAACCACCACTGGCGGCAATTACTTCGCCGGCTTTGATGTCTTGTTTTCGGATAATTGAACCAGGTTGGGGAGGGTTTCCCAAAAAGACCATAGGTACCAGACGTTTTTTAACTAATTTTCGAATTTTCATACGCGTCGTTACCTCCTGCCCAATAAAGCAACCCTTATCGAAAGAGATGGCATTGAGTTCATCAAAACCTGCCTCTAAGGGAAATGCTTGCTTCAAAATTTTATCATCGCCACCATCAGGAACACCTAGGGAAAATTGCAGGGTCTTATATGAAGCCATACTTTCTGCCTTATATCCCATGGTTTTTATATAATTTTGAGTTGAGGTTGCTGGCAAAATTACTCTAATTCCAAGCTCTATTAGTCTTGGATCGAAAAATACTATGGGGTCGCTGGATGAAATAACCGTTCCGGGTATTTTCGGCAGGCCGGTGTCGCTGAGGGCTTTTTTGCCAACAATGGAAATAACATTATAATTTTTGCTTTGGTCTTCAATATCTACCTTCGCGCGAAGGCGGTATGTTATTAAACGTTTCTCTAATTCATTTAGTTGATTAGCAGGGCAGTCTAATAAAAATCCGGCATCAAATTTGACGATAAAAAAATCACTAAGATACTTCCCTTGCGGTGTTAATATAGCGGAATAAATCACCTGGCTTGATGAGACTTTTGCCACATCGTTCGTGACGATTCCCTGCAGGAAAGCCAAGCTATCTATTCCAGAAACGGAGAGGATACCTCTGTCAGTTAGGGATGTATAATGAGCATCATTCATTGTTGCGGCCGCTTTGGATAAGTTTCAAATATTTCGAGGTTTTGCTATTTGTTCGTTGATGTCTAGAGTTTGATTGATTAGCAGGGTTTTAAGGAAAAAATAGGAAGTCTGTCAGTGTGATCAAATGTTTGTTAACGCTGATCTGAGTATCTGTCAAAATATGAAAATTCTTTTTATAACCTCGACACGTATCGGCGATGCAGTGCTTTCGACATGTCTACTGTCGTATCTTGTAGACAAATATCCTGGAGCATCTTTTACCGTGGCTTGTGGTCCTCTGCCTGCGCCGCTCTTTGAATCAGTGCCCCGCCTTGAGCAAGTTATAAAAATCGATAAAAAGAGATTTTCATTACATTGGTTGCCCTTGTGGGCGGGAGTGGTAGGAACTTCCTGGGATCTTGTCGTTGACTTGCGGGCGTCTGCTCTCGCTTGGATGTTAAGGACCTCTAGTCGCAAGGTTTTGCGATCAAGTGAAGAGAGAAATACTATCCATAGAATCGAAGAGCTTAGCATGCTTTTTGGCTTGAAGACGGTTGTCGCACCTAAGCTTTGGGTGTCTAAAATATCTATAGATAAGGCGGCATCAATAATGCCTAGGGAAGGGCCTGTGATTGGATTGGGGGTGACGGCTAATTGGTTGCCAAAGATATGGCCTGCAGAAAAATTCATATCACTTGCGGAACGTCTCACTGGTCCAGATGGGTTTTATCCATCTGCGCGGATTGCCATATTTGGGGCTGAACAAGAACGAGATTTAGCTAATCCAGTTCTTGAGGGGATCGTTAAAAAACAAAGAATTGATTTAGTAGGTCAAAACGATTTGCCAACTGTTGCGGCCTGTCTTTCAAGTTGTGATCTTTTTGTTGGAAATGATTCCGGTCTTATGCATATGGCAGCAGCAGTTGGAACTCCAACGGTAGGTCTCTTTGGTCCAAGTCCAGCCAGGCGATATGGTCCGTGGGGTGACCACTGTCTCTCAGTTGAGTCGTCACCATCTTATAAAGAGTTGGTTTGTATGCCAGATTTTGATCACCGTTCACCCGAAAACTTAATGGGAGGGCTATCTATCGACGCTGTGGAACAGGCCGTCAAAGACCTTAGGACCAAAATTACTTGTGATCCAAATGGCTGATATCATCATGGCCGAAGATGGAATTGATTTTGACGGTGCATCGCTTGAACGTGGCCCGCTTGGGGGAGCGGAGACTGCTTTTATTTCAATGGCTGTTGCGCTTGCCCGCCGAGGACACAACGTCACTGTGAAAAACCAATGCCAGGAGGCAATGGAGAAAGACGGTGTTTCATGGTCACCTTTGGACGAGGGTGTCCCCGAGAAGTGTGATTTATATATCGCTAATCGGAGTGATAAATTATTGTTGTCTTCACCAGAAGCGAAGCAGGCGATCTTTTGGATTCACAACCCGGCACAATATCTGCTTAAATTTCGTTATCTTTGGAAGTTATGGCGACGTCGTCCCCTTATAATTTTTTCAGGGAACTACCACGCCAATAGCTATCCGAAATGGGGGCCAGATGGTGGACGAAAAATTATCCCATACGGTATTTCTGAAGAATTTAGATCTGTATCGCCTCAAAACCATGCGCCGCCACCGCGGGCGATCTTTACATCAAATCCTCAACGCGGCCTCTCGTGGTTGCTTGATGTTTGGCGCTGTCGAATTCATGATAAAATGCCAGAGGCAGAGCTACATATTTATTCTGGCGCGGCGACCTATGGGACACATGGAGCAGGAAGAGCTACCCAAATGCAGCCTATCCTCGATAAGGCTACTTCTCTCAGAGGCAGTAACATATTTCTTCATGACCCCGTGTCGAAACAGGATTTAGTAAAAGTCCTTTCTCAATCTAGAGTGCTGGTTTATCGCGGAGATCCGGGAGAAACTTTTTGTCTAGCGGTTGGAGAAGCGCAGGCGGCCGGCATTCCCGCAGTTGTAAAAGATATTGGGTGTGTCGCTGAACGAATAGTTCAGGGTCGTACGGGGTTTGTTGAAAATACCGATGCTGAATTTGCTAATGCTACACTAGATTTATTAGAGGATGACGCCCTTTGGCAACGGCAAAACGGCGCGGCTCTTGAAACACAAAGGCAGTGGGGTTGGGATGATGCCGCGTTATCGTTTGAAAGGTTAATACCCTGATGCGTATTTTGCATCTTATGGCTGGAGCAAATGCTGGTGGAGCTGAAACTTTCTTTGGTCGTCTCGTTGTAGCCCTACAAAAAACAGCTGTAGAGCAAAAACTCATCATTCGTCCTGCGTCAGTCAGAGAGAAAATGCTTAATGAAAGGTCCGTTGCATATACCACGGCACCATTTGGTGGCTGGCTCGACTTCACAACGTCGAAAAAAATAAAGCAGGAAATCACTTTGTACGGTCCGGATATTGTAATGAGTTGGATGAATAGACCAACTCGTTTCGTCCCGCAGCAATTCGTTGATGGTAGAAAAAATTTTATACATGTTGGCTCGCCGCGCGGTTACTACGCGGCTAAATATTATAAAAACTGCGAGCACTTGGTAGTGACCACTAACGACCTCGCAAAATTCTATTGTGATAATGGTAAGCCTAAGGAGCAAGTTTCAGTAATTCCGAATTTTGTTCCGGATAATCTGGTAAAACCGGTTACCCGAAGAAAATTCAATACCCCTGAGAATGTTCCCCTGCTTCTAGCGCTCGGCAGGCTGCATAAAAATAAGGGATTTGATATTCTTTTAAAGGCGATGTTTGATCTTCCCAATCATTATCTTTGGCTTGGTGGCGCCGGCCCATTGGAAAAAGAGCTAAAGTCTATTGCATTAAAAAATGGCATCGCTGAACGAGTACGGTTTCTGGGTTGGGTAGATGACCCTGCGCCTCTCTTTAAGGCCGCTGATATCTTTGTCTGTTCGTCACGACATGAGCCATTTGGCAATATAATTATTGAAGCCTGGTTGAATTCGGTTCCGATTATCGCTGCTGCTAGTGAAGGCCCAACCTCTTTGATAGAGAATGGTAAAACGGGATTGCTGGTACCAAATGAAGACGCTGCTGCGCTTTCAGCTGCAATCGATAGGTTTTCTGGAGACCCGATATTTATGGAACGGCTTGCAGTTGCAGGACGGAGCAGATACGAAGACTCGTTTACGGAGGAACGGGTCGTTGGCCAATACCTCGCCCTGTTTAAGAGGCTTGTAAGCTGATGTGTGGCATCAATGGTATCATGACGGCGTCTGGTGCGCCTCCGGACCGCAACGTAGTAATCGCCATGCAGACGGCATTAAAGCACCGAGGGCCCGATGGCGAAGGCCTGCATTTTGACGGCAGTGTCGGTATGGCGCATTGCCGTCTCGCAATTATTGATCTTGAAACCGGAGACCAACCATTAACTCTGGATGGCGGAATTACGTTGATTGCCAACGCCGAAATTTATAATTATCTCGAGCTGAAAGCAGAAATGCATGATGTTACTTTTTCGACTAGTTCTGATTGCGAACTTCCGCTGCATTTATATGCAAAGTATGGAGAGAAATTTGGGGAGTATTTACGGGGTATGTATGCCATTGCGATACATGACCCAAAACATAGGAGGCTTGTTTTATCGCGAGATCCTTTCGGTATTAAACAATTATACTATACCGAGGGTCCCTTTGGTTTTGCCTTTGCGTCTGAACCACAGGCACTCCTCGCCTCAGAGTTGGTAACTGCAAATGTCCGTCGGAATGCAGCAGAAGAGCTGTTACAACTTCAATTTACGACGGGGCAAGAAACAGTTTTAGCTAATATTTTTCGTGTTCTTCCAGGTGAAACACTGATTATTGAAGGTGGCCGGATAGCAAAGAGGTTCAGGCGCCCGGCCTTGCCGCCCGGGGCACCTGAAAAAATAGGGGAGGCAGAAGCACTGAGGCGCGTAGAACAGGCGCTAATTGATAGTATCGATGTGCATCAGCGTAGTGATGTCCCCTACGGCATGTTTCTCTCGGGTGGAATTGATTCCACAGCGGTACTAGCGATGATGGCAAGGTTGAATGATAAGCCGGTAAGGGCATTTACTTTGGGTTTTTCAGATACCGCGGCGGCTGACGAACGTTCTAACGCCGCGGCAATAGCAAAAGCCCTTGGTGCAGAACATATCGAGGTAGATTTTACTGAAAAAGATTTCTGGTCGACTGTTCCACTGGTAACCCGCGCTATGGATGACCCAGTAGCCGATTATGCGGAGCTGCCAACTTATAAATTAGCTGCAACGGCATGCAAAGACCTTAAGGTTGTCCTGTGCGGGGAAGGCGGAGACGAATTATTCGGTGGATATGGTCGTTATAGGTCGGCGATACGCCCGTGGTGGAGTTATCGCCGGGCGATGCGGTCCCGTGGGGCACTAGACGGCCTGCATATTCTGCGTGAAGATTCCCGAGATTGGCGAAGTGGCGTTGCTGCAAGTGAACGAATTGCCGCTGCTAATGGTCGGAGTCCATTGCAAACGGCGCAGGCAACAGATTGTGCGGATTGGTTACCACATGATTTGTTAATTAAGCTCGATAGATGTCTCATGGCTCATGGTGTAGAGGGCAGGACGCCTATGCTTGACCCTGCAATAGCAGATGCAGTCTTCTGTCTTCCCGATTCCTTCAAAATTAAAGGAAGAACTGGAAAATGGATATTACGTAAATGGCTGGCAGAAATTGTTCCGGTAGCAAAACCGTTTTCTCGGAAACGCGGATTTACAGTGCCGGTTGGAGAATGGATCTTGCGAAAAGGTGATAGTCTTGGCCCGCTAGTCGCAAGACAAGCTGGAATTTTAGAACTTTGTCGTCCGGACCGCGTCGAATCCCTTTTTAAGAGTTCACTTCGCCGCGCGGGGTTTGCTGCATGGATATTACTTTTTTATGCTATTTGGCATCGTCAGCACGTCGAGGGCGTTAAAGAGGTTGGGGATGTTTTTGCAATTTTGGGTGATAGATGATTCTATGAAATTTTAAATGAGCCTTTGCGCTGAACCGCCTAGTCCTTCGATCGAGACAGCCATGTTGGTTCTTTTTTAGAAACTTCAAAGAAAATTCTTGGGGTATAGATATAAAAGAGTATGGCTATCTTTTTATTTACCCGACTGCAAACTATGTCAAAATAGATCAAAGAGTTATATTGGCAAGGCTAGGCGAAGGGAGGGATTTAATGTCAGAATTACCAAAAATGAGTTTTGGCCATCTCGGGATTGATGTCATTGATATCGATCAAATGGTTGATTTTTACACCAACGTACTTGGTTTTAAGTTAACTGATCGGGGTTTGGGTGGTAAAGCAGAGTTAGCTTTTCTTAGCCGTAATCCTGAAGAGCACCACCAGATTGTCATGGCAGCTACTCGCAAAGATAACGAGCGTACTACCATCAATCAAATTTCTTTTCGGGTTAATGATTTTCAGGAAGTTCGCCAAGCCTATGATCACGCTGTCGCAGCTGGCATTGAAGGGATCGAGCCGGTTGATCATGG
>CAYZDH010000047.1:0-15129 GCA_964477025.1 uncultured Rhodospirillaceae bacterium
GAGAAAATGAAAATACCAATCACATTCGTGATCATAAAAGTGAATGCTACGGGAAAACCTAGTGCCATCCCTGCTACTACACAGCCTAAAAGAAGGCCTCCAGCCTCTTACCATTCCTTAACTAGACGCCGTCCTTCACTTCGACAAGGTCATTAGTGTAGTAGGACCTGAGGCCAAATAGATACATACAAAATTCAAGAGCAACGAGGAAAAAACACAGTGGCAAAGGCAGAAATTGAAGCCAGTACGGCATATCCACACCACGCACGTCCAGCTCCCCGCCTTGCCAATAATCCACAAAAATACCCCAACACAGGTAGGCAAACAAAAATGATGCTAGGGCGCAGATTAAATATACAACTTTAGCGAGTGGCTGCCGGACAGCATCCGGCATTGCAGCCACCAAAGCCTCTATCACGACGTGCCCGCGTTCGCGGACAAGCCACGGTGCGGAGCACATCGCCAAATAAAGAAGTGCATACTCAACAACCGAAGACGTAAAAAGCGGAGGACGGTAACCCAACGTCCGGATTGATACGTCAACTGTAATCATCAGGAACATGCAAGGGATCAACGAACAGGCAAACCACGAAAGAGCCGTGTTTGTTTTTCCCAGCATTTTATCAAATGATTCTAACAAAGAACTTCCCTTTTTTCGTTGCTATGCAAACGGCCTTATTTTTGGAGCCTGGTGTCGCCAAGGTCAACCTGACGGTTCGGCTTGCCGGGCTTATACAATAGCGGCTTGAGCTGGTCAGAGTATTTCGAACGTTTTTTCAATTCTTTCCAGATTTCCCCATGGGCTACTTCTAGATACTTAGCAGCAGCCTTACCTTTAAGTATAATATCTTTTACTCCAGCACCTTTCACAAGGGGTTCTTCCTTGAGCCGCTCAAGTTCAACAAATAAGACCGAAGATGTTTCATAATGGAGGGCAAGATTGTTCAAAAAATCCCTCTGCGCCTTGGTCAACGAAGCCCAAGTATTGAGATTAACAGTCACAACTTGGTTGGTCTGATAAAAGTTAGGGAACACTCGATACTTCGTAACATTAGAAAGACCAATTGCATGAAGTGAAGTATCAGTCATGCCAAACCCATCAACAGTTTTGCGCTGCATAGCCGTGATTATCTCACTCGACTTAATATTAATTGTCGTGGCTCCTAAAGCCCTAAACAAAGGGCGATATGTCCCCGTCGCACGCATCTTTAGACCCTTTAGGTTCGGCAACCCATCCTTGCTCATCTTAGGCTTAACACCCAAGTACATATAGTAAGAGGTCATGTTTTCACCCCAAGCCAACAGATGAGATCCTGCTTTTTCTTTGTAAATTTTCTGTAGCAAAGCGAAACCACCATTTGCGCGCAAGGCCCGCGGCCCTTGATTACTAGCAAGAAGACCATAACCTTCAGGCACTGTGCCAATATAGTAGGCTGTCGGGCAGCTCAAGATATCGAATTGACCGCGCTTAAGAGCGTTAGCAGCTTTACGAGGGGGAACGATTTCCTGGCCTCCTAAATACTTGACGTTAACAAGCCCCTTGCCAATGGCATTGGCTTCAGCCACGAATGTCTTAAGATAAGATTGCGCCAAAACATTCGTCTGCTGCAAAGCAGTAACCGTATTTAATGTTTTTTCTGCAGAAACAGCCAAACCGCTTGAAAATGCGAACGTCGCCGCGGTGGTTACACCTAATATATTTTTTAAAAAAGTCATAAAAATCCCCCTTTTTCTCGATTAATGCGAAATCAAAGATCAATCCCATTAATATTGGGAGTGACGCATTGCTAAGCATACTGACTGGACTCTTTTTTGTTGTCAAACAAGCTCTATAACAAGGGTTACGGTAAGAGAGGTAGCTTATGTTCTCGGCCTAAAAGAAAGGCGTCGGCCAATTGGCCGACGCCATCTTCATACCACAGTTCTTTTTAGTAACGCTTTTAGAAACTAACGCTTCTGATCGAGCGTACGACCGGTATCAACCTGCCGGATTGGTTTGCCCGGTTTGTATAGCAATGGCTTTAGTTGATCATGAAACTTTGAGCGCTTTTTAAGCTCTTTCCAAATCTCGCCATGAGCGGTGTCTAGATATTTCTGAGCAGCTGCACCCTTCAGTACAACGTCTTTAATACCAGATTTTTTCATCTGTTTTTCTTCCGCTAATCGACTCTTTTCGACAAACTTCACAGATGCAGTTTCATAGATTACAGCCTGGGCATTAAGAAAATTACGCTGCTTATTGGTCAGCGATGCCCAAGTCTTGGGATTAACCGTCAAAACCTGATTGGTTTGGTAGAAGTTAGGCATGACCCGATACTTCGTGACCTTATCAAGACCGAGGGAAATCACAGAAACGTCGGTAAAACCATAACCATCGACCGTACCACGTTGAATTGCAGTGATAACTTCGGAGGACTTGATGTTAATGGTCGTGGCACCAAGAGCCCTAAACAACGGACGATACGTACCCGTCGCCCGCATTTTGTAACCGGTTAGGTTTGGAATACCATCTTTGCCTAACTTAGGCGCCTTATGAAGATACATATGGTATGAGGTCATACTTTCACCCCAAGCCAAAAGATGGGAACCGGCTTTTTGTTTGTATATTTTTTGCAAAAGAGCAAATCCACCGTTTTTACGAAGAATTTTTGGCCCCTGGTTGGATGCAAGGATCCCATATCCTTCGGGAACAGTCCCAATATAATAAGCCGTCGGGCATGATAGCATATCAAACTGGCCACGTTTAAGAGCCGCCGCAGCCTTGCGAGGGGGTACAACCTCTTGACCACCAACATATTTAACTTGGAGGATACCCTTACCTGCCGCATTTACCGGCTTCATAAAAGTCTGCAGAAAGCTTTGAGCAATAATATTAGTCTGTTGAAGACCTGTCACCGCATTAAGTGTCCTCTCTGCTGCGAAGGCCGGGGCGCTGACAACGGCAACCGTCGCTACAGCCGCAGCACCAATACCTGATTTAACAAAAGTCATTAATTTCTCCCTATTCGTTACTATGTATTTGACGACTACTCTGTCGCGCAAATTGGTAAACGCAAAAAGCGCGAGATATTGGCTAACACACCACTGAATGTCAATTCAGCTTTAAAGCGGACAAAAAAGCGGACAAAATTAAAGCGGCGCCGGTACGCAGACCAGCGCCGCTCAATTACCAGGTGTTTAACTAGGATCAGCGATTTTGATCGAGCTTTTGCTTTATCTTAAGCTGACGATTTGCTTTACCTGGGTGATACAGAAGTGGCTTCAACGCATCATGATATTTTGACCGTTTTTTCAGTTCTTTCCATATCTCACCATGAGCAATTTCCAAATATTTTGCTGCCGCTTTACCCTTAAGAACAACGTCCTTAACGCCAGCTGCCTTAATCGCTATTTCTTCTTTAAGACGTTCAGCCTCAACAAATTGCACTGACGTTACTTCGTACTCAATAGCCATTCTGTTCAAAGAATCTTTCTGCGCCTGAGAAAGCGCTTTCCAGCTTGCCAGATTAATCGTCTCAACCGTATTGGTCTGATAAAAGTTCGGCTGAACCCGATACTTCGTTACCTTATGAAGGCCAATCGCATGGAGTGTTACATCTGTAATCCCGAAGCCATCAACTGTTCCCCGCTTAATTGCCGTTATTACTTCACTAGATTTAATATTGATCGTGGTTGCGCCCAGCGCACGGAACAAGGGGCGATAGGTTCCCGTTGCCCGCATTTTGTAACCGGTCAAATTTGGCAAACCGTCTTTGCCAAGTTTTGGGGGTTTGTGGAGATACATATGATATGAAGTCATATTAGACCCCCAAGACAGGAGATGAGCGCCAGCTTTTTCAGCGTAAATCTTTTGTAATAGTTTCCAGCCACCATTACCGCGAAGGACACGGGGGCCCTGATTTGACGCGAGCAGACCGTAGCCCTCAGGCACCGTCCCAATATAATAAGCGGTCGGGCTGCTGAGCATATCAAACTGACCGCGTTTCAGCGCAGCAGCCGCTTTGCGGGGTGGTACTACTTCCTGACCACCAACATATTTGATACTGACAATGCCTTTCGAAGATTTATTCAGAACAGCAACAAATTTTTGCAAAAAGGCTTTTGCAAGAACGTTTGTCGGCTGCAACGAAGTAATAGCATTAATTTTTTTCTCGGCCGCGATGGCAGAACCAGAGGCAACTGCCCCTAAGGCGACCGTTGCCGCGATAGCACATTTAAACAATTTCATCGGAGTCTCCCTCTTTCTATTTTATCGAGCCGATAAGCCAGCCCCACAATTCGTCGATTAACACGCGCATTCAGGCCATACCGTGCAATCAGAGTCAATTCACATTAAAGCGGCGATCAGAAGTATTCTTTTTCTTCCCAACCCTTTTCCGCATTACGAACCGAGGTTTCAGGTACTAAGCCTTTTTGCTGTCTTTGGAGCGTGAGGGCACCATTCTCTAAATAATTCCCTTCTGCGGCCCGAAGAGCAGCATCAGCCCAATCCTGTGTCCAGTCACCCAAAGAATACCCAAACCAAGGGGGCATAGGCCTTACCGGAGGAAGACCAAGTTTATCCCATAGCTTAAGACCCTTCTCCATATATTCTTGTGTTGGCAGGGCGACGGGCGGCATATCGCTTTTCATAGTAGCGTCTATTAGAAGCGTTGAGTCCTCCTCTCCCGTATGCTCACGCTTAGGTCCATGACCCTGCCCCCGGTGGGCCAAAGTGATGACATCATCTACTGGGTTTAAACGGTAGGCGATAGCCCACAGCAGAGCATCGGCATTATCCGGATCAATATCTTCATTCACGGCCACACAAATTTTACTGCAGTCGCCTTTAAAGAATGCGGAACCATAAAGCGCCCGCCAAATTTCAGTTTTCGGCGTCTCTTGGTCGACAGTAATAATGGTAACGCGCAATAATCCAGTCAGCGGTTCATGCAAGGAGACCTTTTTGACGCCTTTTATTCCGAGCGCATCTCGCAGATGAGCCAGAAATAAGGGTTCGAAAGCAATGCGTATTATTACACTCGATTCAGATGGGGCTGCCTGACTGATATAGGAAGTAAGTACAGCATTTTTTCTGTAGGTGATGGCGGTGACCTGCATCGGCATATTAAATTCCTCCAGCGCTACATGGCCATGGCTTTCGCCGAATGGCCCTTCAGGCTCCACCATTTCTGTGTCAATCACCCCCTCTATCACGAGTTCGGCTTCCGCTGGTACAAGTAAATCGACAGTCCGAGCCTTCACCATATTGATAGGCCCTCCCGCGAGGCCGCCCGCTACACGCACCTCATCCATATCAAGCGGCAACTTCTGAGGGCCCATGAAGGCAACAACCGGTGGGCAGCCAAGTACGACAGCGACAGGCATTTTTTTGTCACCACGCGCCTGATGCTTTTTGTAATGTGCATAACCTCCAGCACCACCGACCCTCGTCGCCATGCGGACGACCATCCGATCAGGTGCTTTTAAAGCCGCACGGTAAGTCCCCATATTTTGACCCCCAGTCTCCGGATCACGGGTCACTACATTAGTAGACGTCAAAGTGGGTGCCGCATCAAAACCCGGAGTCGAAACAGGTATCGGGAGAGAGTCTATCCCATTTCCCTCACCTAATAGGTCGTCTCCTTCAATGATGACCTCATGACAAGGCGCCACCTCTACAACAACAGGGTCAATAGGATGATTTATAGCGTCATCCCACTTAGCGCCGATCTCATCGACCGGTGACTGCATACCGACACTATAAATCTCCTGATTAGCCGCCAATGCGCCAACAACGATTGGCAGGTCAAATTTGCGCCCCTTGGCATTAACAACATTGGTAAAAAGAAATGCCTTGCGCTCACTTTCCTTCAAACCACCAACAAATTGCCAACGCACCAGCGCGTGCATTTCGGAATCTTTATCGACAGGTTCATCGACTGTCACTAGAAGCCCAGCCTCATCGAGAGCTTGGATATGATCGTGGAGATCGCGATAGTTGCGTTTTGGACTGCTCATTTATGCATACTCTTGTGATAAAATTTTCTGCTAACTTGCCATACCATACGGCAGCGTGTTGACAACCCCTTAGCCGCTCCATATCCATGCAGTCAACAGACTGAACTGATATGGTGTAGCTATCCGAGCCCTAAAGCGCCACGTTAAATAGAAAGAAGTATGAAAGCAGCAAATTTCGACTATGTCCGCGTTTCCACTATAGGAGAGGCCTGCCAGGCCTTGAAAGATGGAGGAGAAGACGCCCGTATAATCGCTGGTGGTCAAACCTTGGTGCCACTGATGGCAATGCGCCTTGCCCGACCCACTCTCTTAATCGACATAAACGACGTAGAGGAACTAGTAGGAATACGTATAGATGATGGCCATCTATTTGTTAAGGCTAGGACACGCCAGGCCGATACGCTAACGTCTGAGGTTGTAAAGAAAGAACTGCCACTGCTCGCTGAAGGACTTCTCCATGTTGGTCATACCCAGACCCGCAATCGAGGAACTGTAGGGGGTAGCCTTGTTAATGCTGATCCTTCTGCTGAAATTCCTTTGATTGCGCAAACTCTTGAAGCAACAATTATTGTTGAGAGTACTCGGGGTCGACGAGCAATAAAGGCTTGTGATTTTTTTGAATCTGCTATGGCAACAACGTTAATGCCAGATGAATGTCTTATTGAGGTGTGCTTTCCCATTAACTGTGTTGAAAATACCGGTTTCGGTTTTCATGAAGTTAGTATTCGGGATAGTGACTATGCGTTGGCTGCAGCAGCAGCACAAACAACACTAGACGGAAGCGGTAATTGCAAAAAATTAGATGTCGGAATTTGTGGTGCGTCGCCCGCACCCCTCCGACTAGCAGCTCTAGAAGAAATGCTGATCGGCAAAAAGCTCGATAATGAGACAGTTGAGGAGGCATGCTCGACCATCGATGACCTGATCGATCCACAAGCCGATGTCCATGCCGATGCGGCCTATCGCGGACGCGTCGCAAAAGTGATGGCACGACGAGCTATTTCAGATGCCAGGGATAGGGCAAAAGGTATTTTGATATGAGCGAACACAAAATCACTATGACGGTAAATGGCCGCGAAGTTTCGGGCTATGCCGAGGCCCGATTAACTTTGGTTGATTTTTTGCGCGACGTATTAGGCCTAACGGGCACACATATTGGGTGCGAGCACGGCGTCTGCGGAGCTTGTTCCGTCGTGATTGACGGACAACCGGCACGCTCCTGTCTGATGTATGCCGTGATGGCGGAGGGTCTCAACATTACTACAGTAGAAGGTCTCGAAGGACCTAATGGTGAACTTAGCCCGCTGCAGGATGCGTTTTGGGAAAACCATGCAATGCAATGTGGCTATTGTACACCTGGAATGCTGATCGCCACCCACGCGCTGCTTGAAGAAAACCCTAATCCAAATGAAGAAGAAATCCGCGAAGCAATAGGCGGCAATCTCTGCCGCTGCACGGGTTACCAGCAGATTGTTGAGGCCGTTCAAATGACCGCTAAGAAAATGCGAGCATCGTCATAATGCCCAATATCAACGAAAGAAAAGACTTCAGATATATAACCAAGAAACGTCGCGTGACAGAAGACCGCCGCTTCGTAACGGGCCGTGGAAATTTCGCCGCCGATAATAATTTACCTGGCACTTTGCATGTTGCAATGGTCACAAGCCCATATGCCTGCGCCGAAATTAAAGGAATTGATTCTAACTCCGCACTTGCGCTTTCGGGTGTACGCTACGTCCTAACCGGAGCTGAATTGTTCGCGAATATCAATCCGCTGTTATCCGGGCTTGACCTACCCAACGTAAAACGCATCCCTCTTGCCCACGAGCGCGCCCGCTATGCTGGCGAATGGGTCGCTGCTGTCGTCGCAGAATCACGAGCAATTGCGGAAGATGCAGCAGAGCTTGTTGAGGTTAACTACAACCCTATTGATTTTGTAATAGACCCCGAAGAAGCCATGAAACCGGAAGCGCCATTGGTTCATCCGCAGCACGGCAGTAACATTCTCTGCGATAAAACTTGGGTCTGGGGCGATGTTGAAAAGGATTTCAATGACGCGCCACATTCTCTTGCCTTCCGCGCCCGTTGGTGCCGTTCATCCACGATACCGATTGAAACCTTCGTGGTTACCGCAAGGTGGGATCAGGGCAAGGATATACTCGATGTCTGGGCCTCAATTCAGATGCCGAAATATCCCGAACAAATTGCCAGAGCCTTGGGCCTACCGGTAAATGCAATTAACGTGCACTTTGATGTTGATGTAGGCGGGTCGTACGGGCTTAAACGCGGGATCCGCCAGACGGTTATTGTCAGCTATCTGGCGCGTAAACTGCGAGCCCCAATTAGATTTAATGAAGACCGTCTGGAGAATATGTCTGGCGGAGAGATGCATGGGCCAGATCGTATATTTGATATGGAAGTGGCATTCGATAATGAAGGCGTAATGCATTCACTTAAAATCAAAGCCACGGACGATGCCGGCTGTTATCCCGGCCGCGCGCCCCTGCAACTCGGGAAGCCGGTCAGTGCCATTGTTGGCCCCTACCGGATTAAAAGCGCGTCTTACAATGCTATATCAGTAACAACGAATAAAACTAGCCAGGAGGCCGTGCGAGGTTTTGGTCAAGCGCCTACTAATTTTGCGATTGAAACTATGGTCGATAAAGTCGCCAGAAAACTCGGACTAGAACGTGATGAAGTGCGCCGGCGTAACCTAATCCGCTCAGACGAATTTCCTTATCGAATTCCATCGGGTTCGGAATATGATAGCGGAGACTACCATACCGTTCTCGACAAACTTCAAAAAACAGCAAATTGGGAAGAACTCCGAGCAAAAAGAGACAATCTACGGAAAGAAGGTAAACTCGCCGGGCTCGGTATTTCTACATGTCTTGAACCATCCGGGGGCAATTCATCTTTCGAACCCTTCTTTAACCCAAAAAATGATACCACCACCTGGATGGAATCCTGTCTGATCAAGGTCGACATGCTGGGATCCATCACTGCTATGATGGGGACCTCAACATCGGGCCAGGGGCACGAAACCCTTTTGTCTTCAGTGATCGGCGAAGTTCTGGAACGCGATCCCGACACTATTAGGGGCATTCATACTGAATCACTCGGCGCATTGCCGTCCAATAGTCCGGTTGGCAGTCGCATGGCAATCATGCTCGGCGGTGCTGCAGCAGGTGCTGCGGAAAAAATTAAAAATCAGCTTCTGGAGATTGCTGCCCATAACTTCCAACTGCCGGTTGACCGTCTTAACTATTACGGCGGTAATATCTCCGTTGATGGCGACCCAGAAAAGACTATGACTTGGGATTCGCTAGTTGATATCGCGCATCGTCAATATCACAAGATGCCCCTAGGGTCAGAACCGGGTCTTCAGGCACAGCATACGTGGGAGGTTCCAACTGGCGGGGCACTGCCCGCCAAAGACGGTACTGTTCAGATGTATCCGTGCTACGCTTTTGAAGCCCACATCCCCCTCGTCGCGATCGACCCAGAAACCGGTCAGGTTCAGATTCTCGATTATCATATGGGTCATGATTGCGGTACTGTCCTAAATCCAGATATCGTGCGTGGAATGACCTTTGGCGGTATAGCCCACGGTATCGGCGCCGCCCTCTATGAAAAATTTGAATATGATGAGGGTGGTCAACATTTGTCGGGATCCTTAATGGATTATCTGCTGCCATCATCCCATGAAATTCCTCATGTCGAGATGATAAAACATTACACACCCTCTCCCCTAACCACTTTCGGTCAGAAGGGCTCTGGCGAATCTGGTTATCTGGGTGCTCCAGCCGCTATAGCCAGCGCCGTTAATGATGCGCTAGCTCCACTTGGAAAATCTATCGACACCCTACCGATGAGAGTTCGTGATATTGAGGCCCTTTTAAACGGGCAAACGGATTAAACAAAATGGTAAATACATCATTGGAGAAAAAACATGAGCGATGATCTACTGATTAAACAGAATGGACGAATTCTCGAGGCGCATTTTAACCGGGAAGATGGCGCATGTTCGGACGCAATGGCTGCAGAGCTCTCGGCGGCGATGCTTGCGGCCCACAAGACATCTGACATGGTTTTACTTCGCAGCGCCGGACCAGATTTCTGCACTGGACGCGCACGTAACGCCGACGCTGGAAAACCTGACCCGGAGGCCTATGCCCGCCGCGCCGAGTACGATTCAATCTTCAATTGTTACAAGGCTATTCGCAATGCCCAAGTCCCCATTTTCGGGGTCATTGAGGGCCGGTGTATGGGGTTTGGGACCGCTGTCGCCTCCCTTTGCGACGTATCTTTTGCCAGTAGCACCGCAACATTCAATATTCCAGAAATTGCACACAACGTCATGCCAACCATGGTAATGTCCGCGCTTTATGATCGGATCAATCGGAACGCTATCATGTGGATGACATACACCACGCTATTTATCGATGCGGAACGTGCTCTGAACTATGGCTTCATAAGTCAGGTTGTCGATGCCAAGAAACTAGATGAGGAAGTAGACCAGTTCTGCACGACCCTTCTTAGCCGACCGCGCCCTGCTATTTTAGGATTGAAGGAATATCTCCACGTGGCCCCGAAGATGGATGAACTGGGCGCTATTGATTACGCCCGTGCCCTTCACTCGATGGTCAATACTGCGGCCGATATGAAAAAATAGAGAGCCGTCATGATCGTCGATACCCATGCCCATTATCTGCCTCAGGCAATGCTGGAAGACCTGAACAATCGCAGTTCGGATTTTCCTAATATTGATTGCCTAACTCAAGATAATGTCTGGAAACTCGGTTTCTCCGGTGGCCCCCTCACGCGTCCGATTCTCCCGGGCCTGCGTCAAAGCGATACTAGGCTGCAGTGGATGGATGACCAAAAAATAGATGCTATGGTTTGTGGCGGTTGGCTGGACAGTTTTGGTTACGAAATTCCAGATAAGGAAGGGAAGCGTTGGAGCCAATTTATTAATGAACATCTTATGACGGCCTGTGCCGAGACTAACCGCTTTGCCCCTCTGTGCAGCGTACCAATGCAAAACGGTAAGATGGCGGCGGAGGTACTCGAAGAAGCGCTTGATGCTGGTTTTCATGGTGCAATGATTGGAACGCAACCCAAAGGCGGTGAAGGGAACCTTGATGACCCAGACCTCGACCCGTTTTGGGAACTTGCCTCCGATCGCGAGGCCGCAATTTATTTGCACCCGATGTTTGGCTGCGGGGACCCACGTTTAACGGACTATGCGCTTGTTAATACTGTGGGACGCGGTATAGACACGATAACAGCGGTTTCACGACTGATATTTGCCGGTCATTTGCAGAAATTTACCGGCATGAACTTTATCCTTAGCCATGGCGGCGGCGGACTTCCCTTTTTACTTGGAAGATTGCAAATGAACCATGACCATAATCCCGAATTCGGCAATCCCCGAGCAAGTCTAAATTCTTGCTACTACGACACAGTCGTCAATGACGTAAAAACACTTGAATTCGTATGTGGGGTATTTGGCGCCGAAAAAGTCATGATGGGATCCGATTATCCTTTTGCCTTCGGCGATCTTGAGCCCCGTAAAATAATCGAAAACGCACGACTACCAGACAGTGACAAGCAAAATATTTTAGGGAATGTCGCCGAAAGGTTATTTCATTTGGAAAATTGTGGTTGCGTTGAAAACTAAAATTTAAAGAACAGCAAATAACGCTAGGTCACTGATGTTATGTTGCTACCGTTTTTCGTATAGATAAACCGCGTTATACTTACCGACAATTAACAAAGGAGAACTCGGTGAGTGAAAAACCAATCTTGATCAAGGGGGGTCGGGTAATGACCCCGGATGCTGACCCGCACGTCCCGAAATTCCTGGATATCTTGATCGAGGGTGCGCACATAATTAAAATCGGTATCGACATCGCTGCGCCTTCGGGGGCCAGGATAATAAACGCCACCGACCGCCTTGTAGTTCCGGGGTTTATCAACGCGCATTATCACTCTCATGATACGCTCGGTAAGGGCGTGATGGAAGAAACACCTCTTGAGACTTGGAGACTTTTGGCATAGCCGCCTGCCTATCCCAAACGTAGCCGCGAGGAGATCAAGGCGCGCACCCTATTGGGTGCTTTAGAATGCCTTCGCTCAGGGATGACCTGTGTGCAGGATATGGTAACGCTATACCCGTTTGACCCGGAGCATCTTGAGGCCGTTATTGAGGCCTATGAGGAGATAGGTATTCGAGCCGTTGTGGGATTACAATATGGAGATATAAAGGGAATCGATACAATTCCATTTTGGCGCGATGTCTTTCCTGAGGAGTTTCACGATAAGCTAACCACCGCCGCCGAACCCGACAAAAATTTTGATCAACTTGGCCATTTTATTGATAAATACCTAAATAATAAGACAATTAGCGATCGTATTAGCTGGGCGCTTGGACCATCCGCTCCAGAGCGCTGCTCAAGTAAATTAATTGAGCGCACGGTTGAATTATCGGTAAAACATGACCTACCGATCTTCACCCATATATATGAATCTAAAGGGATGGCTCTGCAGGCCCGCCGCGAATACCCAAACCATGGCGGATCACTCATACGGAGGCTTAAGGACGAAGGCCTTTTGGGCCCTCGTCTCAATCTAGCCCACAGTGTTTGGCTGCTGCCGGAAGAGATCGACATCCTTGGAGAGACAGGGACTAATGTTGTAATTAACCCTCTGAGTAACGCCAAACTTAAAAGCGGAATTCCACCCATCCTCGGCCTACAGGAAGCCGGCGTCAGCCTTGGCTTAGGATGTGATAACTGCTCGTGCAGCGATGCACAAAATATTTTTCAGGCTATGAAACTATTCTGTCTGATGGTCGCTGTGAGCAATCACGAACCAAGCACGGCACAATCCAGCGCCGCACTATCTGCGGCTACAACCGGCGGAGCACATGCTATCCGACGGGACGATTTAGGCCAGATCAAGGCCGGTTCAAAAGCCGATTTGGTTCTCATTGATCTAACTGATCCTTCATACATGCCCTTGAACAGTGCGACACGACAGCTTGTCTACACCGAAGGCGGGCGCGGCGTAAAAACGGTGATGATAGACGGTAAAGTTATTATCCAGGATGGACGATTGTTAAGTATGGACGAAGAGGCACTTATCGAGCAGATTGCAAATGTAATACCGCAATTCCAGGAGGATTACGCCGAGATCAAAGCTCGGGTCGATGGAATGCGTCCCTATTTGGATGAAGCACATCGCCGCATTTGGGCAGAAGACGTTGGAATAGACCGTATCTATCACGACATGCAGCATGCTGCGGCGCCCCGATTTTAGGCTTCTATTTTATATATTATCCACTAAATAGAAAGTTGCGGGTGGCAGAGAATCATTCTCATACAGCTCTCCCCGTCTCTTTGAATTTGGGTTATTTTATTCTTTCAAAAATTTTCGAGGACGGTCGTAACGCCTAAAAATTGAGATAGGGAATTATCAAATGAGAAATTTAGACCGCTGCTACAACATTGCCGATTTGCGCGAAGTAGCCGAGCGACGCCTACCCAAAGGGGTATTCGATTACATCGACAAAGGCACTGAAGACATGAATTCCCTCGGTAATAACCGCAAGGCAATGACCGATATCAAGTTATTAAACAAAGTCGTTACAGATATTTCAGATGTGAAGCTAGATGCAAATATCTTTGGCGGCCCCACTGCAATGCCACTTGCCATCGCTCCCACTGGTACCGCCGGTTTAGCCTGGTTCGAGGGAGAGTTTGAACTTGCAAAGGCCGCAGCGGCTGCCGGCGTTCCTTTTACCCTCGCGACAGGCTCCAACACACCAATGGAAAAACTAGCTAACGAGGCTGGCGGCCGCCTCTGGATGCAGCTTTATATGTGGAAAGAAAAACACTATTCGGACGAGCTTGTAAAAAAAGCTGCCAGGAACGGTTTCGAGGCTTTACTTTGGACAGTCGATATTGGCCACGGGGCCAACCGTGAACACAACCTGCGCAACGGGTTTGCAACACCATACGTTTTGAACATAAAGTCTGTTGTCGATATGTTGCGACACCCAACATGGCTATCGACCGTCATGGGACGGTACTTCATGAATGGCGGGATGCCTCGGCACGTGAACTATCCGGAGGGCTATCAAATGCCAATCACCGGGAATGTCTCAAAAATGGAAGACAAAAAACCAACGACCAAACGGGCAGATCAACTTTCTTGGGACGATGTTGATCGCCTGAGAGATATATTTCCGGGCAAACTTCTGATCAAAGGTATCATGCGGGCCGATGACGCCGAGGAAGCTATCGAACACGGGGTAGATGGCATTGTCGTGTCCAATCACGGCGGCCGAAATATGGATAGTGCCCCGGCGCCCATTCAAGTACTTCCCGAAATTGTCAAAGCAGTTGACGGCAGGATGACTGTGATCGTCGATAGTGGAGTCCGGCGCGGCAGCGACATTGTAAAATGCATAGCTCTCGGAGCGGATATGGTTCTTGCTGGTCGCGCAACGCTTTACGGCACAGCTGCAGGAGGCGAAGCAGGCGCCGCAAAAGCAATTGGCATTCTAAAAGGCGAGATGAAAAGGACGATGGCCTATATTGGCACTCTAAGAATTTCCAATATAACCCGTGACGTCATTTGGGAAGGGTCAATGCCCTGAGATGTGCACCCGAATGTATCTTCGTACGTTGTGGATCCTATTGATTGTTTTTTGAGTTCATTACCAATATTCCAAGACCGCAGCCAAATACCTGCGGGCCTTGGTGACAATTTTCAGTCGAGATAATCTTCTAACTTAATCCGAGTCCAAGCTTCTTGCGGCGGCTTAATCGCTTCTTCAAAGGGCAACGTCGCTGGCCGAGTTGCATCTATAATAACTTTTGTATTCATTGGCCCCGTTTCTGTGCGAACCTCCCCATAGGCTGCTGGGTTTAGATGCGAACCCGTGGCGTTAGGTATGATCGCAAGATCCCGGTCTGCTTCAAAGGTTGTCGCAATTGCCCACAAGACGCGCTGCTCATCATAAATATCGATATCTTCATCAACCACAATCGCTATTTTAATGTTGGGGTTAGCCGTCAGCGCGGCCATACCCGCCGACTTGCCTTCACCGGGCACACGTTT
>CAYZDH010000048.1:0-15101 GCA_964477025.1 uncultured Rhodospirillaceae bacterium
GAATACCGCACGTCACCGCAAAGACAGCCACCAGTAGCAAAATATGTCATTTCAAACCTTTCATATTAGTCATCTTTGTCTGCATAATAGACTTTCTAGGTTTGTGAAAACATCGCCATACCAACCCGAGTAGACAACGTAATCTTGCTCTCTCATAATCTAGAAATAACCAAAAGGAGATCGGTAAATGCCGCTAACAAACCAAGACGTCCTAGATAGTATAGAAGCCATTCACAAGGAAATTCCAATGTATGGCCACCCCTTATGGGTCGCAATGGTCGAGGGCACCTGGAATTACGAGCAATCACAATACGTTTGTAAGCAGCATGGAGGTATTCCGCTCCATAATCATAACTACCACGGAAATCTCTACCGGATCTGTCCAGACCCTGCCTGGCGCGAGATGATCGCTGAGGTCGCCTATGAAGAAGCAACCGGACGGCTTATGTCAGACGGCGTCTCCCACCATCGACTTTACTTGAATTATGCAAGAGGCATGGGAATGGAGCCAAAAGAAATGTATGACCCGCCATACTGCGCTGGCGTCGTCGCATTTCAGGCCTATTTTACCCACGTTTGCAGCAAGTCTTTCCTCGAAGGGGTATCCGCGCACATGCTAGCTGGTGAGGCTGCTATACCAGGTTTATATATCAAGATTGCCCACAAACTGCAGGAGCAGTTTGGTCTATCAGACGAAGATGTAGCCTATTGGGTAATCCATGACAGCGCTGACGAAGAACATTCAGACGTTGGAGTTAAACTCTTAGACCAATACGCAAAAACCGAAGAAGATCGAAAGCTAGTTCTAAAGATAGTTCGACAAATGCTTGAAATACAACAATTAATGTATGACGATATTTATAAAAATGCTATAAAAATAGTCCCTGAGTAAAGCCTAAGAAACGACAGCTACGGCTTCAATTTCAATTAAAAATTCCGGCCAAGCGAGAGCAGAGACTTCGCATATCACACTCGCCGGCCCAAATACTGGAAAATATTTTTCACGAATATCAGTAATTGAATTAAAGGCAGCTATGTCTGTGACATAAACCGTAACCTTCACGATATCATCCATACACGCAGAACTATCTGCGAGAATGCCTTTGATATTTTCAAGGACTTGAACTGCCTGCGCTCGCAAATCCCCTTCACCCACCAATTCCCCCTCAACATTAAGAGAAACCTGTCCCGAAATCCATAGCAGCGGCCCCGCCTCACTCCTTACAGCATTGGAATAATATTGCTTTAGTGGGGCGGCTACGGCCTCTGGGTTCAAAGTGGTTTTACGTGGGTTTGTCATCTGCAGCTCCTGATGTTTTTGCGCTTTCAAGTGCCCGCCATACATTCTGCGAGGTTATAGGCAGTTCAACATGCCTGACACCAAGATGCCATAAAGCATCTACTACGGCGTTTCCTATTGCTGCAGGAGGGCCAATGGTTCCCGTCTCACTTCCCCCTTTTACTCCAAGAATGTTACTCGGACACGGTATGTCATCGATGAATGATAAAGAGAGGCGTTCCGGCATGTCACTCGCACGTGGCATGGCATAATCCATAAAAGATCCAGAGAGAAGTTGGCCACCCTTATCTTCATCATAGATGACATGCTCCATAGTAGCTTGGCCAATACCCTGAGCAAGTCCGCCGTGTACTTGGCCTTCAACAATCATCGGATTAATAATGCGACCACAATCATCTGAAGTGAAATAATCCCGTATCTTCACACTACCTGTCGTCTCATCGACTAAAACAACTACCAAATGCATCGCCTGAGGATCATTAGTATCTTGTGGCTCATAAAATACTGTTTCATCTAACCCCGGAGAGACCGACCCATCGGATGGAAGATTTGAAGCATGGTAAGAAACGTCCGCGATCTCAGCAAAAGAAATTTGGCGATCGGTTCCATGTACAGAGAAAACACCATTTTCAAAATCAATGTCTTCTTCCGCACATTCAAAAATATGTGCCGCCAATTTTTTTGCTTTATCTCTTACCTTTTCTGCCGCCAACACGATGGCTGGGCCTCCAACGGAAGCGGATCTCGAACCCCAGGTCCCGTTGCCGAAGGGTACACGGTCGGTATCACCCTGAGCTAATTCAATATCATCAATCGCCAGGCCAAGGACATCCGCAGCTATCTGGCAAAAGGCAGTTTCATGACCCTGACCATGGGAATGGCTTCCAGAAAATACCGTTACCTTTCCGTCGCTATGCATACGAACACTCGCACTTTCATAGCCTCCATGGAGGCCACCTTTTGTTGCAAGGTTTCGGCTCGAACCTGTTCCTGACTTATCTAAAAAGCATGCAATGCCAAGCCCCAAAAGAACACCCTCGCTTCGCAGCATTCTCTGTTCTTCACGCAGGGATGGGTAGTCCGCAACATCTAAAAGTTTCTCAAACAAGGCTTGCGGGTCGCCACTGTCGTAAATTCGTCCCACCTTTGTCTGATATGGGAATTCTTCAGATGGGATAAGATTTCTTTTACGAATTTCTACGACGTCAATACCCATTTCCCGAGCACCGTTTTCGAGCAACCTTTCATTAACAAATGTTGCTTCTGGACGTCCAGAGCCACGATAAGCATCGACAGGGACGGTGTTAGTGTAAGCTCCTCTCACTCGCATTTTTAATGCCGATGTTTTATAGAGACCAGTAATTGTTTGGGGATAGGAGTTCCCAGGTATACTTGGCGCAAACTGACTTAGATAGCCGCCAAGTGCAGCAATAGTATCGACCTCCATTCCAATAATTTTACCTTGTTTATCAAAAGCCATCCGAGCATTAGTGTGATGGTCCCGAGCCTGGGAATCCGACAGGAACGACTCCTGCCTGGTTGCGGTCCACTTCACCGGACAGCCTAGCTTTTTTGCAGCCCAGGTAACTATTGCCCCTTCATTTAGGTGTATTTTTAATCCAAAACCACCGCCGACATCCGGTGAAACCACCCGTATTCTGTGTTCAGCTTCAAATAAAACAAATTTGGCAAGCCAACGCCGAAAATAATGAGGGATCTGACTGGTGCACCAAAGTGAATAACGCTCCGTACTCTCCTCATATTCCGCCAGAAAAGACCTTGGCTCCATTGGACTACCCGCCACTCGGTTACTCAATAACCTCATTTCGGAAATATGAAATGCCTCTTTAAATGCTTTCTCCGTCGCCTCTGCATCTCCCCGATCAATTTCAAAAACAACGTTATTTGAGAATTCTGAATGGATAATAGTTGCATCTTCATCTAGGCTTTTTCCAACCACGGTGTTTGCTGGCAGGGCTCCATACTCTACCTGGACAGCTTCAACCCCATCCAAAGCCTGATTTTTTGTTTTTCCAATCACGCAGGCGATGACGTCCCCAACATGACAAACCTTATCCTTGGCAAAAATTGGCCTAAGCTTCTCGTTCATAAAACGCCCATTGCTAGAGGTCATTGGATGAACACATGGAAGTTCACCCATTTTATCCGCGCTCCACTCCTCATTGGTCAATACAGCCAAAACTCCAGGCATAGCCTTTGCTTGTTTTGTGTCTATAGAATTTAATTTCGCGTATGCGTGGGTGCTCCGAAGGAATGCTGCGAAGGTCATATTCGCAAGCACCATATCGTCTGTATATTTTCCTTTGCCTTTCAAAAATCGGTTATCTTCCCGACGCAACAAAGGTTGACCAAAATACATTTCAAGGACCTTTCCTTAGCAAATTTAAATAACCGTGATATCCATTTGGTATTAAGTCAATCCGGGTAAAGGTTGAGACAAATTGCCTCTCGCCAATTGGCAAACAATAAGTATTATATACCAAAGGAAAGAGCCTCGTTTAGCTTTAATAAAACCAGTAAAATTCGGAAATTACATGCCAATTAAGAAAAGTACTAGAGAGCGCAGTCGTAAGACTAAAAGCACGAAGAAATCATATAAATTACAGGATTCTAAGGTCACAGTTGAAGTAAAAGGTACGGGAAAACCTCTTCTACTTTTACATAGTGAGGACCGCTATGAATTTGGGGCCGGTTTCGTTGAGGAACTAGCAAAGAAATACCGCGTCATAATGCCTTCCATGCCTGGTTTCAACGGGTCGACCCTTCCCGATTCTATACGGACAATTGAGGATATGTCCTACCTCTACCTAGACTTACTGGATGAGATGAAACTTAAAGATGCCTCAGTTATTGGTTTCTCTGTGGGTGGTTGGCTGGCCTGTGAAATAGCCACAAAAAACGATAGTCGGCTAAAGAAACTTATTTTAGTTGACCCTGTTGGCATAAAAAACCGAGGACCTTATGACCGCGACATAGAAGATATTTATTACAATCAGTTCGCTGTCGTTAAAAAGATGAAATTTCATGATACAAGTAAGGACCCCCGGGTCCTTACCGAAATGTCAGACGCAGAGGCAATGGCAGAGGCAAAGGCACGAGAACGCACAGCCAGGCTTTGTTGGGACCCCTATTTCCATAACCCCAGCCTGCGCAACCGTCTGAACAGAGTTAAGCTTAAAACTCTATTAATTTGGGGAAAAAATGATGGAATTGTCAAACCAGCCTATGGCCGAGGATATGCAAAGAGAATAATAGGTTCAAAATTGGTAACGATCCCAAAGGCAGGTCATTTTCCACACATTGAACAGGAAGAAGAATTCATGAAACAAGTTCGTGCATTTCTTCGATAAAGATCATTAACTAAACTGAAATTTAGAGGATATTTCGAGATGGAATTTTATCACTTCACCGAATTCGCATGGCCCTTCTTACCCCCGGAAGATGAATTTTCCTCTATGCGGATAAATCTCCCTAGTTCAGTTTACGATCCAGAAGTGGGCGCTGACTGGTACAACATGTGCCTAGACCAACACCTCCTGGCTGACGACCTTGGTCTAAATTGTATGATTAATGAACATCACCAAACAGCGACCTGCTTAAATTCAGCGGCTCCACTATCGGTGGCCATCGCTGCCCGATTAACAGAAAATGCGCGCCTATGCATTCTTGGCAATCCATCAGCAAACCTTCGAGACCCAATTAGGAATGCCGAGGAGATGGCAATGATTGATAATATTTCTCGTGGACGACTAGAATGTGGTTTTGTCCGCGGCGTCCCCTACGAACTCTTCAGCTCAAACTGCAACCCTACCGAGACAAGCGAGCGTCTTTGGGAATCAATCTCGCTAATGCAGAAAGCTTGGACAACGCATGACGGCCCCTTCAACTATGAGGGTCGATGGGTTCATAAACGACAGGTAAATGTCTGGCCACGGCCCTATCAAGAACCACATATGCCAATTTGGATGACTGGCGGCTCAGACGTAAACCACGCCATTCGTTCAGTTGAGAACGGGTTCACCTTCACCATGTTTCTAACTCCCACGGCGGGGATGAAGAAGATGTTCACCGGTGTTCGAGAGAATCTTAAAAAGAAAGGTCTGCCGAAACCCGCCGATGACCTTTTTGCTTTTATGCCTCTTGTTGCCGTTGGAGAGACCGAAGAAGAAGCACTAAAATTTATAAAACAGGTCTTTTGGTACGTAACAAATAATAAAACGGAACCACAGTTCCGTGCTCCGCCAGGTTACGTTGAAACAGAACTTTACGCTAACTTCCTCTCAGGTAAATTCTCTGGCGGAAGAACGGATGCCATTCGGAGTAAAGGCATGGACTATTTCCGTGAAAATGGTGTCGCTGTCTATGGCACACCAGACCAGGTAGTTAAACAACTCAAAAAAATGTATAAAGAAATTGGAGGTTTTGGGAACTTAATTGCTATGCTTCACTCTGGAGATATGCCGTTAAAAGATGTCTCAAAAAGCATGACACTGTTCGCAAAAGAAGTAGTGCCACAACTCAAAGATTTAGGCACGGTTAGTTCTAAGGTTGGCATGCTAAAAGACCGCGGAAACCCAATCCCAGCCAAGCGGTTTAATGGAAGGACTGATTGCCTAGAGGCCGCCCGTGCAAAATCTGGCGTGACTGTAAGAAGCCCAAGAAAACCAAGGAAACTCGCAGCTGCATAAAGACCAAACGGAGACGAACTATGCCAATTAAGGGTATCAAAAGCCGCTACATTAATGTTGATGGAATCAAAACACATTACCTAGAAGGTGGCGAGGGCCCTACGGTGGTCTTTATGCATTCCGGAGAATTTGGCGGATGTTCAGAGCTGTCATGGGAGTTTAACTTGACTGCCTTTGCCAAGAATTTTCGCGTAATCGCACCGGACGGAATTGGCTTTGGCCGAACAGATAAAGTCTTTGACTTTGGAGGCGGCCGAGAACGCTTTTTTAAACATTTAATCCGTTTTTTTGAAATTATGGATATCAAAGAAGCCGATTTTGTAGGGAATTCAATGGGCGGCAGTAACCTTGCGCGTATAGCCGCCGCTCCACCAATGATATTTCCAATGAGGTCCATCGTCCTTGCGTCGGGTGGCGGGTTTGCGCCATCTACGCCGGCCAGACAGCAACTCCTTGACTATGACGGCTCCCCAAAAGCAATGCGCATGCTCTTGGATGGCCTATTTTATAATAAAAAGAAATGGGTGGATAACCCCAGCTATATTAGAAAACGTCAAAAGCTTGCAACCCTGCCAGGGGCTTGGGAGTGCGCCGCAGCGGTTCGTTTTAAACGCCCCACCATAAAAAGTTCAGGTGGGCAGTTTGGAAACCCGGACAACACCCCTTATGAGAATATTTCCATTCCAACTTTGATGATTGCCGGAAAGCAAGACCAACTGCGCGAGCGCGGCTATGCGACAAAAGTCGCTAAACGTATTAAGGGTGCAAAAGTCTCGGTATACGATAAAGCAGCCCATTGCCCCCACATAGAACATTCCACCCGATTTAATAAGGAAGCTATTACATTTCTTAAGGGCATCCACAAAAAACTTGGTGTCAAAAGGTAATAGTTAAATGGCGGATGATTCCCATGCGCCAAGAAAGTCTCTTTCGGATAATCCGGTACTAATTGAAGCTATCCGTGGTGCCACCGTGGAAAGTTTCCACAGAGGGTCTTTTGTAGTCGTAGACGCTCATGGACACGTCGTTATGAGTGCCGGTGATACAGACGCTATGGTTTTTCCGAGATCAGCTATAAAGCCAATACAGGCCCTCGGACTTATCGAAACTGGTGCTGCTAGCGCTTTCGGGCTTGGCCATGCCGCGTTGGCGCTTGCTTGCGGCAGTCACAATGGAGAAATAACGCATACCGATATAGTCGGAAATTGGTTAAAGCGAATAGGATGTAAGCCTAGTGATCTAGTGTGCGGCCCCTCCCTTCCCTGGACAAATGAAGCAAAGGCAATTCTTACCGAAAAAAAACAGAAACCTACAACACTTCACGACAACTGCTCGGGTAAACATGCCGGTTTTTTAACAATTGCCAAACATCTTGGTCATCCAATTCTTGGCTACAACCGAGGTGACCATCCTGTTCAGCAGCGTATTATTGGCATTATCGAGCAAATGACCGGCATGGATTTATTCGATGCACCCAAGGGAATGGACGGATGCGGAGTTCCAACAATAGCAGTTCCACTTGGTAATCTTGCGCTTGCCATGGCTCGCTTAAGCGACCCACATGATCAACCTGAAATTCGTCAGAAGGCTTGCGCGCGTATTAGAAATGCAATGGCAATGGAACCGCACCTCATTGCAGGCAAGGGCCGTTTCTGTACTCGGGTAATCGACGCCTTAGGGCAGGATGCTTTGGTAAAAACCGGTGCGGAAGGCGTTTATTGTTCAGCGTTAAGCAAGCTCGGATTGGGGATTGCAATAAAGATTGACGACGGAGCCCGGCGGGCTGCCGAAGCTGTAATGATGCAGTTGCTCTTAAAACTAGATGTTTTAACAGACAGAGCGATGGGAAGACTTCTTAACCTCCTAGAGCCACCAATCTTTTCACGGTCAGGTGAAGTAATCGGCGTACTTCGCAGTGCTCATGCAGACCTTAGCTAGTCCTCAATCTCCCTGAACCACTGAATTTTTTAACTCACCAATTCCATCCACTGTTATTTTCACTGTATCCCCAGGTTTAAGGAAGATGCCCCGCGGGCGTCCTACACCCGAAGGGGTACCCGTTGAAAACACATCACCAGGCAACAGGTTAAACCGTCGGCTTACCCATTCGATCTGTTCTGCAACGTCAAAAATGAGATCAGAAATGACTTCATTCTGCATTTCCTCTTGATTGACCCATAGCTTCATCCGGCATTCGTAGGGGTCGACAATCTGATCAGCTGGCGTAATCCATGGGCCCATGGGCGCCGCGGTATCAAAATTTTTGTGCCCGAACCAATCGACACCAAACCTCGGCCAATCATCCCGCTTACCCTGATCCCGTGCAGACAAATCATTCATAATTGTGTAACCTGCAACGTGATCGAAAGCGTCCTCAACTTTAATATTTTTTCCTCGCTTACCAATAACCACAGCGAATTCTGCCTCCCAGTCTACCATCTCTGACAATGCAGGGAGTTTAATTTCTTCATTCGGGCCAATCACACAATGCGGTCCATTTTTAAGAAAAAAATATGGATTAGTTACGGATTTATCCGGATAGGTCTTTTTGTCTGCAGACATTTCCATTGCGTGCTTTTTGTAATTTGCACCTGCACAGTAAATTGCAGGTGGAAATAACAGCGGAGCCATAAGATCTAAATCAGACAGTGATTTTGTATCACCTGGGTTTTGCGCAATGTCGTGTAATAGCTGACAAGAAGTTTCCCAGTTATTCAGAACCTCTATATTTGTTCTCGACCATGGCTCGCCGCCTGTCGCCTGCTCTAAATCGACAACTTGATCAACGCCCACAAGAATCCCCGGCCTCGGTTCACCGTTACTACCTGCATAATTTAAAAGTTTGAAATCCGCCATTTTTTTTTCCTAATGCATTGAGCTATTGTTTCGAGTCTAGAGTTTATCTGTCAATATTATCATATCTGATGACGTAACACTCAATGCTACGCTGAAATAACTTGGAGAAACAATAATGTCGAATATTACCCTAGATCAGGCCTCCACAATTATCGACGCCGCTTTAGCCAAGGGGCGGGAGATGAATTTAAAGCCTCTGACATTTTCCGTTCTGGATGCAGGAGGCCACTTGGTCGCCTTCAAAAGAGAAGACAATTCTTCATTATTAAGAGGAGACATTGCTTCAGGTAAAGCTTGGGGTTCGCTTGGAATGGGAACATCAACTCGTACACTTGGTGAGAGGGCCGCGGGAAATCCAAGTTTCTTTGGTGCGCTTTCGGATTTAAGTGGTGGTAAGATTTTAACGAGCCCCGGCGGCGTGCTTGTAAAAAATTCAGAAGGCGAAATAATTGGAGCTGTAGGCGCGAGCGGGGATTCCGGCGCTAACGATGAAGCCTGCGTAATTGCGGGTATTGAAGCCGCAGGCCTGGTGGCAGGAATTTAAAATTTCTACGAACATGTCTACCACTCAAAATTTAGAAACTGACAATATTGTCGAACTCGACCTTTCTTCCTTTTCAAAAGACGACCTTGAAAAGATCAAGGCACTGGGGATAAAACAAAAGTTGTGTTACCGCTGGTTTCGGTATCATCGTAAAACTGAGGTCGGTTTGGATCAAATTATGTTGTACGCGGGATCTCGTGGTCGAACTCCCTACTCTTCCTACCGGGTCGATCGATATCGTGACGCACAGTATAGCTTGGTTAGCCAGCGTACGGGCGAGACTATTGTAACCGGTAGAACTATTGAGAGCGTATTGGACTATTTACCAGATGATTTCTTTTATTCACTCTGATTATTTAAGGTGAACAGTATGCCGGGTGTCGCTTCTTTTAATCTAATGCAGTGGGTGAAGGATAATCGTCACTTACTTCGACCGCCTGCGCTCAATCAGACTATCTTTGCCGAAGATGATTTAATTGTTCAGATAGTTGGCGGACCTAATATACGTACAGATTATCACGACGACCCATTTGAAGAATTTTTTTATCAACTTAAAGGCAATATGATTCTGAAAGTTGTTGAAGATGGGGAACTTCGGGAAAAACCAATCAATGAGGGGGGTATTATGCTTATTCCGCCGCACATGCCCCATTCACCGCAACGCCCGGATCCTGAAAGCATCGGCATGGTGGTGGAAAGAATAAGGCCACCTGGCGTCATGGATGCGTTTGAGTGGTATTGTGAAAATTGTGCCAAAAAAGTTTGGCGGCGCGAAGTGCGCGTTGACAATATCGTTAAGGACTTGCCACCAGTCTTTGACGAGTATTACGATAAAATAGCAGAGGGAACCTGTGACAGCTGCGGGCACCCAAACCCCAAAAAATTAGCAATAAAATAAGTTGGGTCCCTTTGAACTCTAAACCTTTTTATTTATGGCCCTTTGGATGCCAAAATAATTATGAAAAAAGGACCGAAAGGTTCCAACGTACTAAATTTCAAAACCTAATTTTTATGCAGTTAGCGTTCAACGATACGTTCATGTGACGCGTGTACCCCGTATGTTTTCATTGGTTTGTCTCCCGTGACGCTAAACCAGTGTTTCACCTTAGGAGGAAAAACCATCGTAGTTCCTGATTCAATTTTTCCAATATCCCCCTCGCCATCGATCCAGGCCTCCCCCTCTCCCTCCAGGACAATTACGATTTCCATGTACGGGTGCCAATGAATTCCAGTATTAAAACCTGGTGGTGACGTTTGAAGCCCTACCCTGACTGGCGTGGACCCCTTGTCATCTCCAACAATAGTTTTGTAGGTAGCCCCGTCATGCAGGGGCAAGTCATCAACATTTTTATTTTGAATAATTGGCATCGCCTCGGCCTTTAATGGATATGGATGGGCTGATATTTTTGTCCATTTCGTTTACGTAAAACATCCATAGCACGATCCAAGCCGTCAAGCGTCATCGGAAACATTCGACTACCAATTAATTTATAAATCAGTTGGGTCGACATAGTTTGCGGCCAGCGTTCTGGAGATTCGGGGTTTAGCCAAACTATGTCAGGAAATTGGTCGATCATCCGTTGCATCCAAACGGCGCCTGACTCGTCATTCCAATGTTCAACCGATCCACCTGGCTCAGTTACTTCGTAGGGGCTCATTGTTGCATCACCAACAAAAATTATTTTGTAGTCGGAGCTATAAGTATTAAGCACTTCCCAAGTCGGCACGAACTCGGTCCTTCCGCGTCTATTATCCCGCCAAACCCTTTCGTAAAGAAAATTATGAAAGTAAAAATATTCAAGGTGTTTGAACTCGTTCTTTGCCGCTGAAAATAGTTCTTCACTTATTTTAACGTGAGGATCCATAGTTCCACCGACGTCAATAAACATTAAAACCTTTACCCGATTTCGACGCTCAGGCCGCATTTTAACTTCGAGCAATCCGGCATTTCGCGCGGTGGACGACACCGTTTCATCCAAATCAAACTCATCTTCTGCCCCCTCCCGGGCAAACTTTCTGAGCCGACGTAGAGCAACCTTGATATTCCGAGTTCCGATCTCTACGTCCCCGGTTAGATTTCGAAACTCCCTTTTTTTCCATACCTTCGTGGCACTCCCGCCGCCGCCCTCACCACCGATACGAATACCCGCCGGATTAATCCCTGAATGACCGAAAGGTGAAGTGCCGCCGGTCCCGATCCACTTATTACCGCCGGAGTGACGTTTCTCTTGTTCTTCAAGTCTTTTCTGCAACTCTTCCATCAAATCTTCGAAACCTAATTTCTCGAGCTTTTCCATCTCCTCTTCCGAAAACACGCGTTGGGTAAGCGCACGCAACCACGTATCCGGGATTGCACTGTCAAAAAATTCTGCACTTTTCCTCTCTAGGCCACGAAAGAAAGATCCAAAAGCCTGGTCGAAGCGATCGAAGTATCGTTCATCCTTAACAAGCGCTGACCGCGCCAGATAATAAAAGTCGTCAGCATTGCCGTCACAAATTCCTTTTTCCATGGCCTCAAGTAGCATCAAATATTCCCGGATCGTCACCGGAATTTTCATATTGCGGAGATCGTAGAAAAAATCGACGAACATATTGTTTTATTAACTCTGCCGCCGAGAGAGAAATGCAAGCCGTTCAAACATTTGGACGTCCTGCTCATTTTTGAGCAAAGCACCGTGAAGCTGCGGTATTGCTTTTGAAGCGTCGGACTTAATTGCATCAGCATCTATATCTTCAACTAAAAGTAACTTTATCCAGTCTAATAGTTCAGAGGTTGAAGGTTTTTTCTTAATCCCGTTCACATCACGCAAAGAATAAAATACATCGAGCGCTTCTTTAAGAAGTTGCTGTTTGATTTCAGGAAAATGCACGTGGATAATTTTTTCCATCGTTTGATTATCGGGAAACTGAATGTAATGAAAAAAGCAACGACGCAAGAAGGCATCCGGTAATTCTTTTTCATTATTCGACGTGATGATCATCAGTGGTCGGTGTTTTGCGTTAACTGTTTGCTGGGTTTCATATACAGAAAATTCCATTCGGTCTAATTCCTGCAAAAGGTCATTTGGAAATTCAATATCTGCCTTATCTATTTCATCGATGAGAACGACCGCCTGTTGATCAGAATCAAATGCACGCCAAAGCGGTCCCTTTTCGATATAATTTTTAATTTCCGCTACGCCCTCAACGCCAAGCTGAGAATCTCGCAGCCTAGACACTGCGTCGTATTCATACAAACCATGACGGGCCTTGGTCGTTGATTTAATATGCCACTCAAACAGGGGCATACCCAAAGCTTCTGCGACCTCTAAAGCCAATAACGTCTTACCTGTTCCTGGCTCTCCTTTAATCAGAAGCGGGCGCTCTAGCGTCATCGCAGCATTCACTGCCATATTGAGATCATGCGTGGTGACGTAAGTATCGGTTCCGGTAAACTTCATCGGTTCGCTTTTTATTCCATTATTTCAAGGTTAACATTACTTTTAATTAGTTAGACGCGGACCCTAGAGTACCAATCTGAAGCAATCAAGTCCGGTCAAATTACTGACAAGTTAATGGAGAATATCATGCTTACTGCCGTTACCCTTCATCTTCTCGCCGCCGTAATATGGGTCGGCGGGATGTTTTTCGCAGTTTATATCATGAGGCTGGCCGCCGCTTCTATGGAACCAGCTGAACGGATTGCCCTATGGGCTCGGAGTTTTAAACGATTTTTTCCCTGGGTCTGGTTATCAGTTTTCTTACTACCAGTCACCGGTTACTACATCGTATTTACGGGGTATTCGGGGTTTAAGGAGTTACCGATTCCCTATCATCTCATGCATGCCATTGGCTGGTTAATGATCATCCTTTATTTGCATTTATGGTTTGCCCCATATTCAAGATTTAAAAAGGCGTTGGTGTCTGAAGACATCCCCGAAGCAGGCAAAAACCTAAATCAAATCCGATTAATCGTTACCACTAATCTCTGGCTCGGACTAATCAATATCATCTTAGGAACGCTGGGACGCTATCATGGTTAACGCCTTCAAGAACCTTATGAGGGTCTATAATAAGGCAAAACTGACTAATTAAATTTTTTTGATGAAATAATTAATACTTTTAAAACCAAAATCTAATTGGAGTCTTCTCATGGCGCTGCTCATTAATAACGACGTTCAAGAACGTGTCCTAAATATGAAGGAAGCTGTTGATGCCATGGAGGCGGTCCTTCGGCAATATGCTCAGGGTCTCGCCTGCTTCCAACCCCGAACAGATTTATGGTCCCCCACTGCCGTCGATGGCGATTATTACCGATGGGGATCTCTATTGGGAGCAATGTATGACCCCCCGACCCTCGCGTTTCGTTTTAAATCTGACATATTGAGCTGGACCGAATATGACGGGGCTGTAACAGAAGAGTGGCATAATATGGAACCCGGAAAATATTGTGGTTTCGTTATTTTGATCGATATGCGCAACGGAGAATTAATCGCCCTCATGAACGATGGAATTATTCAGCATGCGCGGGTTGGAGCGACGGCAGCAGTCGGCGCAAAGTATTTATCTAGAGAGGATTCAAAGATTTTAGGCGTGATTGGATCTGGTGGAATGGCCTACGCTTATACAGAGGCAATTTGTACTGTCCGGGAAATAAATGAAATTAGAGTTTGGAGCCCAACAAAAGTAAATAGAGAAGCATTTGCAGAAAAAATTACTCAAAAAATTGGTACCCCTGTAAAAATTATGGAGGACAATTTTTCTGTGGCTAAAGGCGCAGATATCGTCGCACTGTGCACAGATTCACGAAAGCCGGTTTACACCGAGGAGATGCTTAAAGCGCAAAACCCTGGTGGTTTGGTTGTCCGATGTAGAATTGATGAAATTGACGAACCTGTTTTTTCAACGGTCGATAAGATTATAGGAATGTCACAAGATTCTTATGACGATTTGAGTATTGGTTCAGAACAGGAGAGGGCTCGTCGTCCGTCTGATGAAGCATATTTACGCCGCTACAACACTAATGATTGGCCGACGCTGGCTAGCGTAATTAATGGCGATCAACCCGGTCGTGAGAATGACGAAGAAAAAATCTTTTTCGACAACAACTCAGCTGGGTTACAATTTGCCGCTGTTGGACGAGTAATATATGAGAGCGCGAGAAAACAAAAACTCGGGATGCACATACCAATGGAATGGTTCCATCAAGATATCCGCAATATGAGGTTTTCAAATATTCAAAGATACGAAATTTTTGATTTTCGTTTAAATCTCTATTCCGATACCATTAGCTTCCGCAATGTCACAAGCCAGAGCAGCCAAGCCCATAAACCCAACGCCTTGGTCTGAATTTTGTTTAAATAAGGTGATTTGTTCCTCGGAAACACGGCCCTGAGCTTTCCCAGTCAGGACCTCACCGAGTTCGACAATATCATCCCAGCTGGTAATCCCCTGCTCTATTGGTTCACAGAGATCCCCGTGCTCCTCAACAATCGATTGTTCTCGGATATTTACTAGGATCATGTCCGCGCGACGAACAACTTCATCATCGATTTCTCGTCGCGTTTTGGCAAGGCCTGCCTGCTCCTTAACTCCTTTTGTAGAGTTCGCAATCGAGGTGACATGCTGCCCCGGGGAAAGCCAATCACCATAAAGTGCGGGGACGTTTGAATTAGTTGCGCAACAGATCATATCTGCTCCTGTCGCTGCCTCT
>CAYZDH010000049.1:0-14911 GCA_964477025.1 uncultured Rhodospirillaceae bacterium
GGTGTCATGAGGCAGGCGCTGGGCGATTATTTAATGTGATTTCAATCAAGCAACTCTATCCAGGGCATGCCTCTCAGGCTGGAATGCTCGCAATGAACTGTCACGCAGGAAATTATGCTGGACGTTGGGTCGTCGTCGTCGATCACGATATAGACCCTTCAAATATGATCGAAGTGAAATCGGCCATGACGACCCGCTGCGATCCACCAGAGGATGTACAATTTGTTAAACGGTCTTGGTCAACACCGTTAGACCCAATTTTACGTGAGCCGCCGTGGCAGAATAATCGTGGTCTAATCGATGCCTGCCGACCTTATGGTTGGAAGGATGAGTTTCCATTAGTCGCGGAGGCTAGTCCAGAACTCAAGGCGCAAATGCGCAAAAAGTTCCCCCAGTTGTTTGATTAATATATTATTAGTCTGGAAAGTCCTGGCTATAAACAAAGAGAAAAATAAGAACTAGTTTGAAATTTTACGACGATAGGTCAGGCATCCTAAGAGTATCTCTCTAGCCAAAAATTTCGTCGAGAAATGCCATCGACTGCGTCCAGGACTTTGGGGCCGCGTCAGCGTGGTAGCTCGCTTGTTCCGGATTGAAAAAAGCATGTTTGGCGCCCGGGTGAACATGAATGCGTAAATCTGGATTGGCTTCTCTAATTATTTCAATTTCAGCTAGTGAAACGCAGTGATCAATATCACCATAATGTATAACTGACGGGCATTTCGGTTTGTAGTCGAGCCGTGAAGGCACGTGGCTGCCGTAATAATTTACCATGGCGTCGAATTTTAGCTTGTCGGCACTTATCCAAGCCCACGTTCCCCCGGTACAAAACCCGGAAATTATCACAGGGTTTTCGCCGCGCAGGATTTCGGCGCAGGCCTCAACGTCTACGAGAATCTTGTCGTCGTCTAATGACGTGTAATGTCCGACACCAGCTTCAACACCCGCCGGTGTATAGGGATTGATAATATTGGGTTCTATCCGGTCAAAAAGAGAGGGTGCGACGGCGATATATCCCTCTGATGCCCATTGGTCGCAAACATTAGCGAGGTGAGGAATGCGTCCGGTGATGGCGTGGAGAATGACAACGCCACCCCTAATGTCGCCGTCAGGGTCACTGCGCCAAGCGTCGAAAACATGACCATCGGCTGCTGTAATTTTTATTTCTTTGCTCATTTTCTTCCTCACTGAATGTTGGGTGAGTTTAAACCGGTTCTTTGGTTACGCCAATGCTCTCCCTTACTTGTGTTGACAGATGCTTCACCTTTAAGGCCAAATAGAGTCAATAAATACAAAAATTAAAACGGGGAGTTTAAATATGAAAAAAACAGGTTTTAGAATTGCTTGTATCGCCGCCTTGGCTGCTATCGCAGTTTCCACTGCAGCCGAAGCTAAAATGAAACGTATTACAATTGGATCCAATCGCCAGGGTTCGGTTTTCTATCTATTGTCGAGCACTTTTGCCAAAGTACTGCAGCAGAACTTAAAAATGCGTGCGACGGCTCAACCTCACGCTGGTTCAACTGTCTATCTGTCTGTTGTTAATAAAGGTGAAATGACATTGGGTTTAAACAACTCCATGGATTCTGGTGCTGCTGTCCGCGGCGGTGCACCATTCAAGAAAAAGCTTAAGAACATTCGCGCGATCGCCATGGTATGGACTATCCCTTACGGGTTTATGGTGAAGGCTAATTCAGGCATAAAATCAATCTCTGCCTTAAAAGGCAAAAAGGTTGTAACCGCCACTGGTCCTATTGTGAGTCTGTCAAATTTGAATATTGCCTATCTGCATTCCGGCGGAATTTCTGTTAAGGATGTAATTGCAATGAAATCAGGCGGCATTGTTGATAATATTAACAAGGTTGCTGAAGGCCGGGCTGATGCTGCGCCCGGTGCACCTGGTATGCCGGTAGTACGGAAAACTCATGCGACTGTCCCCGGTGGATTGCGGTTTCTACCGCTGGGAGCTGGCGGTACGGACGCTTTCCTAGCCAGGGAAGTGCCTGGTGCAAAATCCAAGGTAATGAATAACAGCAAAAGGATGCCCTTTTTTAAGGGTCCCACGCGAATTGCTGCCTTTGATGCTTATTTAAATGCAGGCAAACAGGTCTCTAGCGAGGAAGCCTATAAATTTTTTAAAGTTTTACACTCTCAATGGAAGAATATGCAAAAATCTGTTGGTCCGCTGCGTCCTCTGCACATGAATAAGATAGCCCCTCCGACAAATCCTCACCCTTACCACCCTGGAGTAGTTAAGTATCTAAAGGAAAAAGGGCTATGGTCGGACGCTAACGAAAAGAACCAGAGAGCTGTCTTGGCAGAAATCAAGTAGCGTATTTAACAATAATAAGTAAACGCTCTTCAAGTTATTGAAGTCGTGAATTCCTTAATGTCGGCGCGTAAGGGAGCCAGGAATGATAGATAAAGTCTGTCACCTGGTTCTATGCGTTTTTTTGGCTTTAATGCCGGCTTGGGGAATTTTGTGGATTCTTTCTGTACCTGATTATTTCCAGTTAGGACTGGTATCGGAGCAAGCGGTAATAATCATTGTGGGCCTTGCTACCGGAGCGACTTATTTAAAGTATCCCTATAGTGGTAACGCGAAAATATGTGATCTTTTCCTGGCGCTCTTAGGGTGCTGTGTCTGGTTTTGGGCGGCCTTCAACCTCCAAGAATGGTATTACGAAGCGGCAGAGCGGCCCCCTAAAATGTGGATACCTGGAATTATTGCAATTTTGGCAATGATGGAAGGTATTCGAAAGGCCGCGGGTGCTGTTATTGCCGGAATAGTCTGGGTAATTCTAATCTATGGTTTTGTTGGCAACTACTTGCCGGGGGTCCTTGAGGCAGAAGTTTTTCCGCCCACAAAGACAATTGTTTATCTATACACAGATGTTAATGGGGTTCCCGGTCTCGTCTTAAGAATTATTGTCGAACTCGTTCTAGCCTTTATAATTTTTGGTAAAATGATGGATGTATCGGGTGCGATGCGCTTCATTAATGACTTGTCCTTAAGCATGGTGGGAGGACGACGCGGAGGTCCGGCTAAGGTCGCCGTGATTGCCTCTTCAGCGTTTGGGTCTATATCGGGCTCCACCGTCGCGAACATTATGTCGACTGGTATGGTCACCATTCCCATGATGAAGGAGACAGGGTTTCAACCTAAATATGCGGCGGCTATTGAGGCCGTCGCGTCTAACGGTGGACAAATTGCCCCACCGGTAATGGGCGCAACGGCCTTCATAATTGCTGAATTTCTCGAAATTCCTTATGGAGAGGTAGCACTGGCGGCGCTTTTGCCGGCGGTCCTATATTTTCTTGTCCTTTTTATGCAAGTTGACGGCGTAGCCGTCCGTTTTGGAATAAAAGGGCTCACAAAGGATCAGTTGCCTAACTTAAAAAAAGTGCTTTTAACAGGGTGGGTATTCCTCGTTCCTTTAGCAGTTTTGATTTATGTCCTTATTGGTCTTGGTTACCGTGCGGGCTTAGCAGGTATGTATAGTTGCGGCCTACTTTTGATTTTGATGATTTTCCGTAATCGTCGCCTGCCAAGTAAGGCTGAATGGCATGGGTTTTTTGTAGGTGGTGGCGAAAATTTAGTACCATTAGTAATGATAGGTGGCGGTGCCGGGATAATAATTGGTTTATTAAATAGTACGGGGCTCGGCTTTCAATTGTCTTTGGCCTTGACCGAAGTCGGCCAGGCATATGGCGTTCTAGTTATGCTTCTGTTGACAGCGTTTATTTGTATATTACTTGGTATGGGTATGCCGACGGCAGCTGTTTATGTGGTGTTGGTATCGATTATTGCACCAGCACTTATTGAGATGAAGATACCTGAGCTCTCTGCTCATATGTTTATTTTCTATTATGGATTGCTGAGTATGCTGACACCGCCGGTGGCTGTAGCAAGTATGGTGGCTGCACAGGTTGCCGGTAGTGATATGTGGCGCACCGGATTAATTGGTCTTCAGCTAGCTGCGGCAGCTTTCTTGATGCCATTTCTCTGGGCCTTTAACCCAGCTTTGTTATTGCGTGGAACAATAACTGAGATTTTCTATGTTGTAGTGACAACCGCGACGGCAGGTCTTGTGATAGGACAAATGACCAAAGTATTAGGCAGTGGGAGTTTAAAGGGCAGTCTTGGCGTCGGCGGATTACTCGCTGCAGCTATTTTTATCGGAGGTGGGACAGTTTGGTTCGGGAGTACTGATCCGGTGGCATTGGTTCCTGCCTTTGTCGCGTTGCTTCTGATGCTAGCAATGCGTATTCTTCGGCAAAGAAAAACGTTAACTGAAACCAAGTAAAATGACAGAAGCAAAAGTACCGGCACGATACCGCCTTGGTGTCGACGTTGGTGGTACCCATACCGATCTTGTTCTCAATGATATGGAAAGTGGGGCTGTCAGAATCGAAAAGCTGTCATCATCGCCTGAAAATCCCGCATTAGCGGTTTTAGAGGGGCTCAAGCGGCTATTGGGCGCAGGAGTGCGGCCGGACGAGATAGCCTTTTTTGCTCACGGGACCACCGTTACGACGAATGCTTTGTTGGAAGGTAAGGGTTCGAAGATTGGTTTATTGATTAACCAAGACTTTCGAGCTATTTGTGAGGTTCAAACCCAAGCGCGAGATGAGGGCAATCCGTTTGATCATTTGTTTCAGCGCCCCTCACACCTTGCGCCACCCTCCCTGACGCATGAAATTTCGGGTCGAATAGACTATCTGGGTAACGAAATTCAGCCGCTTGATCGGGAGGCTGTCTCAAACGCTACGTATGCCCTAATTGCCGAGGGTGTAAACTCATTCACCATCTGCTATCTATTTTCTTATATGAACGACGCGCATGAGCGTGCGACGGCAAACATCATCCGGGATATCGTGCCTGATGCGTTTGTCTCAATGTCGAGTGAAGTCTTGCCGCGTATCCGTGAATGGCCACGCTATTCGACGACACTCATCAACGCCTACCTGGTGTCGATACTGGCAAAATATATTGCTGATCTTTCTGCTGGTCTTGACTATGAAAAGGTTATGACACGGCGTCGGTTTTTGATGCAGTCAAATGGTGGCGTTATGCCACTCTCTGCTAACGCTGAGGCGCAGTCCGTTCATACGCTCCTGTCGGGTCCCGCGGCGGGCGTGCAGGGTACTGCCTATCTTCTTGGTATCAAACAAGGCTGGCAAAATATTGTTACTATGGATATGGGGGGGACGAGTTGCGATATAGCCTTCATTGAAAATGGAAAACCGCTTGAGCACGCAGAGGCAGTAATCGCGGGACGCATTGTTGCGGTTCCAGCGCTCGACGTATCTACAATTTCTGCGGGTGGCGGCAGTATCGCCCGTGTCAATTCGGCAGGCATGTTAGAAGTCGGTCCCGATAGTGCCGGCGCGTTGCCAGGACCAGCCTGTTACGGCAAGGGTGGCGCATTGCCGACGGTAACAGATGCCGATGTCGTTTTAGGTATTCTAAATCCTGACTTCTTTCTGGGCGGTAGAATGACACTGGATACTCAGGCCGCGCAGGATGCCGTACGGGAACGCGTTGCGGGGCCGATGGATATTGATTTAGCGGCGGCGGCATCAGGAATTGCACGGGTTGTAAATGCGCGTATGGCAGATGAGATAAGGGTTCAGGCTGCTAAAAAGGGGGTCGATTTATCAAATTTTACGCTGGTTCCGTTTGGCGGAGCTGGCCCCGTTCATGCCGTTGCCGTTGCAGAGGATCTTGGCATCTCGCGCGTCTTGGTGCCGGCGAGTCCGGGCGCATTCTCTGCTTTGGGGCTCCTCTGCGCCGACGTTGTTCATGATTATATTCGGTCAGATCTTCAGGATTTAGATGGTGTCGATCCTGAACATGTCGAATTGGCCTTTCGGACCCTCGAAAAACGTGCGGTAGCCGAACTCGACCAAGAGGGACTTGGCGATGAAGAAAAGATTTTCTTGCGTGAGGTTGACCTACGTTATGCTGGTCAGGGTTACGAACTGCGGGTGTCAGTAGAAGGTATTCCTATGCCCCTCCATGCCTCCGGATTTACGACTTTAGCGGAACGCTTTCATGAGCGACATGAGGCGGTGCACGGTCATGCCGCGCGGGGTGCTGTGATTGAAATTGTCAGCTATCGTTTGCGGGCAGTTGTTCCCGTCCCAAAAATAAAAATGGTTCCTCCAATAGATCAGGAACCTGCGCGTTCTAAAAAGCCCTCTGGGGAAAGGACGTTCCGAAATGCAAAAGGGCTATCAGTAAAGGCTGCAGTTTGGCGACGTGAAAATTTTCCGGCAGAAGGAGTTGTGAGCGGCCCAATAATTATCGAGCAACTCGATGCGACAACTGTGGTTCCGGCAGGTTGGACTGTCCGAATTGATAGTATCGGAAATCTGGAACTCCGTCGGGAGGGTGAGGCATGAGTGTCAAGCCAAACAGAGAGGTTGATCCGATAACCGTGCAAATATTGCGCAATCGGATTGGCAGCCTAATGGATGAGATGCATCATCATTTTTTCCGCTCCGGCTACTCTACAATTGTCCGCGAAAGTCGTGACTTTAGCTGCGTCATACTCGATGCGCAGGGGAGGTTACTTGTCGCCCCGCCGATGTTTTTTCATTCCACGGCCTACCGGTACTTTGTTCAGCGGATATTTGAACTTGTTGGCGATGATGGGCTGTGTGATGGCGATGTCTTTATCTCGAACCACCCTTATGACGGCAGCATGCCCCACGTACCTGATATGGGGGTCATCGTGCCGATCTTTGAGAATAAAGAGCTGATTGGCTTTGCGGGTTCTATCGCGCACAAGGCAGACGTTGGTGGCACTATGCCGGGTTCTACCTGGGGCCAGGCGACGGAATTGTTTCAGGAGGGTATTGTTTACCCGCCAACCCGGCTCTATCGCGCTGGGGCCTATGATAAAGGCATCGAACGGTTGATCGCCACAAATAGTCGTCAACCTGAACTTACACTAGGCGATCTTAGAGGGCAGGTGGCATCTTGTTTCATTGGACGGGACCGGATGCGTGAGATTTGCAAAAAATATAGTATCGAAGAGTTAGGCGCTTCACTTGATGCAATGATCGAAGCCGCAGGAATTGAATTTCGGGATGCGTTGTCGCAACTGCCAAACGGAACTCAGGAAGCGGAATCATACCTTGATAGCGATGGCATTGATCGTAATAAACCGGTTCGGATGCATGTCCGCATGACGGTTACGGATGGTCGGGTCGAATTTGATTTTACCGAGAGTGACCCGCAGGGAAGAGGGCCAGTTAATATCCGCCGGGCGTTAGTGGAGGCATGCTGTTATCAGGTGCTCATTGGCATGATTAACCCTGACTTACGGTACAGTGATGCCGTACGCGACGCGGTAACGATTAATCTCAAAGATGGAACGGTACTAAGTCCCACCCCCCCAGCACCGTGCAGCTCCTATATGAAAACTTGTATGACTGTTATCGATATGTTGCTCGAAGTATTTGGAGCGTTTTCGACGGATCGCGCGGCTGCGTATAGCGGTGGCAGCGGCGGAGGACTTACGGTCGATTGGGGGGCGGGGGCTCGGAAGCCGCGCGGTAATCAATATGAAATTTATGGCTCCGCCTATGGCGGATCCTTCGCTCAAGATGGTGCGTCAGGGACAACAGTTCACTTGTCGAATATCTATGTGACCCCAATTGAGATTGTGGAGACAGAATTCCCCTGTCGGATAACTAAATTCGAAATGATCCCTGGGTCAGGCGGTGACGGGAAGCACCGCGGCGGGCTAGCCTTGCGTCGGGAATACGAAATGCTCCAGCCAGGATTAGTGATTTTTCGTGGCGACCGAGCCGTTCGCCCCCCACGGGGCGTCGCCGGTGGTAAGCCTGGACGGCCCAGCCGGTTTGTTGTGAACCCTGGCAAAACTAATGAACAGGAAATGCCAATTACGACTAGTGTACATCTTGAAACCGGGGATACTCTAGTGATGGAGGCGGCCGGTGGCGGTGGTTATGGAGATCCCTCTGAGCGTGATCCGGAAAAACGGCTGGAGGATATTCGTCAAGGCTATGTCACAGAAGATTAGGGAGTAATTTGCGGTGACCGATGTAGTACCTAACTTCAGCAACACACATCTGATCTCTGTTTTGTGGACAGACGCTGATCCTGCAGGGATTACGTTTTATGGAAATTATTTTAAGTGGATGGATGAAGCATCCTATTATTTATTCAAAGCTGCAGGCGTTCGTTGGGAGGACTGGGGGAACAAGTGGAACGCCCTTGGAATTCCAATTTTAAGCGCACATGGCGACTTTAGTTCGCCCAGTAAATTTGGGGATGAACTCGCCGTTAAGAGTTTTGTCTCTGAATGGGGTGATAGCTCTTTCACGGTGACGCATTGTTTTAATATTGGCGAGCGAAAAGTCGCGGAGGGCTATGAGAAGAGGGTGTTTTGTCTCGGAGAGCCAGGAAAACCGGAGACGTTTAAATCAGCCCCTATTCCGTCAGATATCCGCAGAGCGCTCGGTGGCTGATTTTATTGGTGGACGGTTTTCTTAGAGGTTTCCAATCAGGCTTTAAATATTAGTCGAAAAGTTTATCCTAACTTCTAGCCCGAAACGTAATTGGTACAGCTAGCGGTATTTTTTCTATCACACTCAACTAATTCTCAAAATCGTCTAGTGCGGATAGTTTTGGAGGTTGGCCAGGCAAATTCATTTCTTCCCATCTCGCTACGACGCGGTCATGGACTGGTCTTCGGATCATGGTGCGAACCGGGAATTCAGCCAGATGTTTATGTGGCTTACAGGCGTCGATCAGCGCCTTGGACCCGTAGGGACGGTTCTCCGGCGGAAACTGGCTGGGGTCGAGGCCCGTAGACCAGGTTTTGTTCTGAATATCTATGTCATCAGTGGGGTTAGATCTGGTACTTAGAGCCCAAAGAACCTGGTTGATTTCAGTCGGGTCGACGTCTTCGTCCACCACGATAATCCACTTGGTGAAGTAGGACCCTGCTGGGCATTGAGCGGCCGCAGAGAGTGTTTGGGCAATATGGCCCGCGTACTGTTGCTTAATGGAGACAACTGTCATGCCCCAGCTCGACGCTGCGGCCGGGTGACAATAAACAGCCTGCACACCGGGGATCCCGAAGCGCTCGAGATCATCCCAGATCGCGGCCGATCGCATGACCGCGTAATAGGTACCAATCTCACAGGCCGGATAATCTGCCATAAGCGCTGCCGTCATGATCGGTTTTTTGCGCATGTGGAGTGCTTTTACTTCGATAACCGGCTGCGGGGATTCAGGGCGTCCGTAATAGCCGGTGAATTCCCCCAGCGGGCCTTCCATCTCTAAGTCCCCTTTGGAAACCGTGCCTTCAATGACAATTTCAGCACGAGCGGGTATGGGGAGGGATGTCGCGACACCTTCGGTCAGTTCCATTGGTGAGCCAACGAGGCCACCAATAATATCAAGTTCGGATACGTCGCTGCCATAGGATTGCGCGGCGACCATGAAGGGCACAGGGTCGATGCCATAGGCGACAACAACTTCGCAGTCCTCTCCACGACGCCACCAGGCTTCGCGGTCGAGGAGACCATGTTTGCCGGGTGAGCAATACATTCCGACGCGACGTGGCCCATGAAGCATCTGACGATAACAGCCGACATTAATGCGCTCTGATTCTGGATCCCTGGTGAAGGTGATATCGCCGGTCCCGATATATTTGCCGCCATCTCGAGGCCAGAAATGTGGCACGGGGAGTTTGGTTAAATCAATTTCATCATCCGTGAGAATGATCTCGTTGACTGGTGCGGTATTGGCTGGCACTTCGACTGGCGCCAATGTGCGTTTGCTGCGTTCGCGAGTTGCAAAAATTAACTCGCGCGTCGCGAGGTTGGGGTCGAGCCCCACAGCCAGAGCGTAGCGACGCTTACTGGCACCCAGCATATTACTGAGGATGCGCATGCCGCTGTTATCGTTTTCGATGTTTTCGAAAAGTAGGGCCGGCGAATTTTCTTCTTGGGCAACCATGTAGGTTGCAGCGGCCAACTCTTCCTGAACGTTTATCGGAGCGGAGACGCGGAGAAGGCTGCCATCGGCTTCAATGGCGTCCATCCACTCCCGTAAATCACGCGGTCCCCGTTGATTGTCAGTCGCCGCTGCTGAAGGTGTTTTGTCTGTCTCTATCATGGACGGATTTTGCCACGCGGGACCGTTAGACGCAAAGGGGATTGGCGCACATACTTTTCGTTGAGGTTGTTGTCTTATAGTGTTTAGGGGTAATACCATTATTGCAGGAGGTTTGTTCCATGCCAATCTTGACCCGTGTTGACCATCTCAATGTACAGGTGCCGCCTGACAGAGAAGAGGAGGCTCTTACGTTCTATCGAGACCTTGTCGGTTTTAAACAACTCAAAAAGCCTGACAGCCTCGGACCTAGAGGCGGGCATTTCTGTATCTCAGAGAAACCCTGGTACGAACTGCATGTGGGTATTGCACGAGGGACAAGCGCCGCAGATATTGATTTCAAAAATACGTTGCGAAACCATCTGGCATTCCAGGTCGAAGATCTGGCGGACGCCCGTGCTAAATTTGAATCGACGGGCATTGAAATTTTGGAGGCTGAGGCTTCGTATTCAAAAAGTCGGGATTTTCATCAGGACCGGTTTTTTGTCCGCGATCCTGGCGGAAATTTGCTGGAAATTATGGAAGGACGACGCAAATATAATGCAGTGCCGCACTAACTCGTTAATTTTTTTGCGTTTGTAGGCAATCCGTTATAAAGAATCCTCACAAATAGCTGACAGATTATTGTGACTGAAACCCCATTTATTATTGACCAGCCCGAAGACATGGTGTTCCGACTTAATCGTCGTACACTAGCTGATCCGGAAATCCTGATCCGAGAACAAACTAAGATCTTTGACAAGTCATGGATTTACTGCGGTCACGAATCCGAAGTTTCTAAACCAGGTGATTTTTGTACTAGGACCGTCTGCGGTCGGCCGGTTATTTTCAGTCGCGACAGTGAGGAGAATGTCCGCGTTTACCTTAATGCGTGCCGTCATCGTGCCGCGATGGTGTGCCGTGAGGCATTCGGTAATACTCGGCGATATAATTGTTTCTATCACGGCTGGAGCTACAATCGGGATGGGGAGCTGGTGGGTGTTCCCGGAGAAGAATCATACCCGCCAGGTTTTGATAAAGCGAATTTTTCTTTAGCTGAGCCGCCCCGAGTAGATTCCTATCGCGGGTTTTGGTTCATCAGCTTCAATCCCGCTATCATGGATTTAATAGAATATTTATCAGGGGCTAGGGAATACATCGATCTTGTTGCCGATCAATCCCCAAGTGGCGAAATGCAGATCATTAAGGGCACGCAAGAATACGATATTCGAGCCAATTGGAAGTTACTGGTTGAAAACAGTTTTGATGACTATCATCTCCTCACCACGCACAAGACATGGCTCGATTATATGAAGGACTCCGGCGTTCAGGTTGAGCCGCCGAAGGAACAGGGAATCCTGCTGCCGTCAAAGGGTATCGGGAAGAGTCTCGGCAATGGTCATGCGGTTATTGATAACGTCAACTTCCGGGGTCGCCCTGTTGCCAAATGGATTTCAATCTATGGCGAAGATGCCAAAGAAGAGATTAATGAGATTAGGGCCGAGCTAGTTGAACGTCTTGGTGAAAAGCGGGCGGCGCGAGTGGCAGATACTAACCGTAATTTGGTGGTCTTTCCTAACCTCGTAATCAATGATGGCTCATCCGTTACCATTCGTACGTTTTGGCCAGTGGCAGCTGATCATATGAAGGTGACTGCCTGGGCGTTGGGAACTATGGAAGAATCCGAACGGGCGAGAGCACGTAGGCTTGACAGTTTTCTAACATTTTATGGGCCGGGCGGCTTTGCAACGCCAGATGATGTCGAGGCGTTGGAGACGGTACAGGAGGGTCTAGCGACCTGGCGCGAAACTGAATGGTCCGAGATGACGAGAGGCCTCAATAAAGAGGACGAACAGCTCAATACGGATGAAGAGCATTTGCGTGCCTTCTGGCGTCAGTGGAATTTCCTGATGACGGCTGATCTATGAGCTTGAAGGATATAACCCGCAGCGCAGTTGAAGACTTTCTGTATCAAGAAGCAGCATTATTGGATGAGTGGCGCCTTGATGAGTGGCTTTCGCTGTTGACTGATGACGCGATCTATCAGATCCCGTCAACGGATGCGCCGGACAGCCAGGCTCGTGACTCGTTATTTTTGATTGCCGATGATGCTACTCGGATAAAGGCCCGCGTTAAGCGGCTAAACGATACGGAGGCCCATGCAGAATTTCCCCGTAGTCGGACCAGGCGGATGATTTCTAATGTTCGGATTATCAAGCGGGATCGTGACAAGCTAGCGGTGAATGCCTATTTCTCGGTGTTTCGTTATCGACGTAATGCTCCCCTTCGTCAATTCGTTGGCCGATATGAGTATCTTCTGCGGGTTACTCCGGAGGGATTACGTATCGAAGAACGGCGCGTCATCCTGGACCCAACAGAACTTGGAATGTTAGGCGCTGTCAGCTTTATCCTATGAATATCTTGGGGTGAAGGTTGGTGTTTCTCAGGGGTCTATTGTCATTCGATCTCTAAAGACAAACTTGAAACAAATTGTTTTCGTATATGGATTACCTTCTATGCAGGATCGACTTTCCCGTCTGGCGCTCATAGGTATTGCTTTGATTGGGGCGGCATTTGTCTCAACATCACTCCCTGCCAAAACCGTTAAAACTTTGCTCCATGACTTCCGGGTTGTACAACTCGCCAACAGGCTCGAGCATCCCTGGAGCATCGCATTCACGCCGGATAACAGTATCCTTGTGGGTGAGCGCGCGGGTCGTTTAAGGTTATACCGAGAGGGCCGTCTCGATCCCGAACCAATTGCCAATGTCCCGAAAGTCGTTAACCGCGGGCAGGGTGGATTATTTGATGTCACTCTGCATCCTGATTTTAGCAGTAATCAGCTTCTCTACCTGGCTTATGCTGCGGGTGAAGAGGGCGGCGTGCAGACACGTGTCACCCGCTATCGTTATGACGCTGAGACACATAAACTTTCTAATGCAAAGCTGATTTTTGATGCAAATCCAAAGCCTTTCGGTAGCCGTCTTTTCGGGGGGCGGATGGTCTTTGATTCCAAGGGCTATCTCTATATTACTATAGGTGACCGAGGAAAAATGGGCCTAGCCCAAGATATCTCTGGTTATTCCGGATCAGTGATCCGCTTACATGATGATGGCGGCCTTCCAAGCGATAATCCATTTTTGACTAAGAAACGGGCTAGACCAGAAATTTACAGTTTTGGACATCGTAACCCGCAAGGCATGGCGGTGCATCCACAAACCGGGGCAGTCTGGACCCATGAGCACGGCGCGCGTGGCGGAGATGAAATCAACATCATTGGACCCGGGCGGAATTATGGCTGGCCAGTTATCACGCACGGGATCGATTATGATGGATCAAAAATTGGCATCGGTAGATCAGCGCCAGGTCTGGAGCAACCTCTTTACTATTGGGTGCCGTCAATCGCGCCGTCTGGAATGGCATTTTATACCGGTGACAGTTTTTTCAAATGGAAAAATAGCTTATTTATCGGGGCATTGCGAGGTGAAGCTTTAATACGACTTGAACTCAAGAGTAACAAAATTGTGAAGGAAGAAAGACTTCTCCATAACACTGTAGGCCGGGTCCGTGATGTGCGGGTTGGCCCGGACGGCTTTATATACCTCGCGACAGACGACCGCGATGGACTTCTCCTGCGTCTGGAACCCGTAAAATAGAATAATCCCCTAAATCGATTTTATATGACCATCATGAATAAATCGCCGATAGGCCGCCGAGTCTTTCCTCATATTTGGACGAATACTCTTGCCAGGCTTTCCTTACGCTAACATTAATACTCTGTTGCTAGCTGGCCTCAGATTTTCTTTACTTAAAAATTTCCTCGGGCAGAAAATCCTCGAGATCGACGCTATCGAAGTTTTTAGGCATTGCCCGCGCAAAGCGGTCTCGCTGATCTTGGCGGCTAACCGCCGGCATCGTCGCGTCAATGAGCCATTTTGTTCCCATGCGTTCAAACTGATGACCACCTTCTGGGACCGGCGACACCTTATCCAGGGCAAAGGTCCGTGTATTGGGGATCATGGTTACGTCGTCTGCGGCATTTACCCGCGTGGTCATAGACCACATAACTTGCCGCAGATCATTGGCATCTATGTCATCATCTACGGCAATCGCTAATTTCGGGTGCAGGTATGGACCGGAGAGGGCGGCAAGGAGCGCAGTCTTTGCTTGACCAGAAATTTTAGGCCGCAATTTGACAACAATCATCATCAGGCCGGCGGCGGCATGACACCGGATATCAAGAATATCCATGCCACCTTCTACCTTGCTTAGATGTTCCCAGGTCGCGATTTCGATACCCATCCCGGTAGTTGCTTGGGTGCAGGTGATTGGGGCGCCGCAGTGAAGGGCGTAATAGATTGGATCGCGGCGGTGCGTAATGGCTTTTAAATGGAAGACGTCACATTGATCTGCCTCAGCATATGTACCGGGCACCTCCCCGAAGGGTCCCTCATGGCGTGTCTCACCCGGAATAATTTCCCCTTCGAGAATAATTTCGGCGTCTGCCGGCACTTCGACATCAATTGTCTCGCATATTACAAGGCGCACCGGATCGCCAAGTATGCTTCCCGAAACTGAGAGTTCATCTACGCCATATGTCGTCGTAAAGGCGGAGCCGAAGAAAATCGCTGGGTGGGCTCCGATAACGACAGCAACCGGCATTGTCTCGTTACGCGAAGCATATTTTTCGTTAATCCGGCGCGCCTGCCGAGGTAACATCAAAAAGCCTGTTGTTTGAGCGTCAAATACCTGTTGTCGGTGGATTGAAATATT
>CAYZDH010000050.1:0-14813 GCA_964477025.1 uncultured Rhodospirillaceae bacterium
GATGCTTATCGTGCCCTTGAGCAACTATATGATTGGTCAGGCTGGATGGGTGTTTGCCACAATAGTTTTGGCAACTATGGCGCTGATGGTCATTCCTCTTAGCCTATGTATTTCGCACGCAGCCAGTAACACCCTAAATAAGAAAAGTAAGCAAAGCCTAGGCCAGGCCATTCGGGAGGCGAGCCGACACCGCGGTTTTTGGCTATTGGTCATAGGATTTTATGTATGTGGGTTTCAAGTACAGTTCATCAACAACCATCTGGAAAACTATCTCAGTGGCACTGTCGTTGGCGGTTCAATGGCGGCTACAGCTATAGCGTTAATCGGCCTTTTCAATATGTTTGGGACACAAACTGCTGGCTATATTGGCGACAAGCTGAGAAAGAAATATATTCTTGCCAACCTCTATATGGCACGCTCAGTCATTTTTTTAATATTTTTTATAGTACCGGTAAGCAAAATTTCCGTCATTATTTTTGCCTGTACCGTGGGCTTCCTCTGGCTTGCCACAGTGCCATTAACATCTGGTATTGTTGCTCAGGTTTTTGGTCCGCGCTATTTGGCGACGCTCTACGGCCTAGTGTTTCTAAGCCATCAACTTGGAAGCTTCACGAGTGTTTGGCTTGGCGGCATTATTCGAACTCAGACAGGTAGTTACGATTACGCATGGTATATGATTATTGTTTCAGGATTTGTGGCCGCGCTGTTGCATTGGCCTATCGACGACAAACCGGTCGCCCGACTAGTAGCAGAAAAGAAGGCCGCTGCCTGAACCCTTATATCTAATTAACCCTGATAGTAAGGGTTACTGCCCCCTGCGTGGTCTGTGACATCGAGCACCTCCCTGATTGTTGGAACAACCTTCTGGATTTCAACTACGACGCCTTCTTTTAGAGTAACGTTAGCCATACCACACCCCTGACAACCGCCCTCCATTCGAATATAGGCGCGAGCATCATCTACATCAATCAAGGATATATGACCTCCATGACCAGCCACTGAGGGATTAATTCGAGTTTCCAGCACCTCCTGAATTGCTCTTGCTTCATCGGTATCCATTCCTGGTTTAGGAATGGCATCGCGCCAATCTGCAACGCGTTCGACTTCCGGAATATAATGGCGCAGCATATTCTCAACACCGCTTTGCATCTGGGCTGCGGCGCCAACAAACTCAATATAAACAACGCCTTCTTTATAACCCCTTACCACAATATCGCCGCCACCCTGGGTTGCCGCAGGACGGATTCGGGTTTCAATTAATTCTCTAAGTTCACCAACAATGGGATCACTATCGTCAAGCTCCAAACCTTCTACTGCATTTTGCTTTTCATTATCTGGGTGCTTTACCGCGACATCCCCTTTGATGAAATGATCCATAATTGCTCCTAAAACAGCTGGCTTAAGATGTAGCCAGTCAGCAGCTTCAGATTTTGTAACTGAAAGATAATCCTTACCAATTTCCACTGCGAGAATATCTGAGACTTCAAATAGGCGCGTCGCTAAAGGAGACAGGCCATTATCACCAGATTTTTTAAAGGTAACCGGACTTCCAACATGTTCCTCCTGCCCTGGCAGGATTTTCATGATATCAGAATTATCTGTCGCTGCAGTTTGAATAAACATATTACTTACTCATCGTTAGCCTTAACAATAGGATCAATGTCGTGACGATTTTCGAAAAGTCAAACAAAAGTAGTGGCTACAAAAACAATCTAAAACTTATACCGCTCCCTTAAATTCTATTGGAATGTCAGATCGGCATCAAAGTCGTATTTTAAATCAAAAATTGGGGCATCACCAAGTTCCCCATTACGGATTTCGGTATTTCGTTTTTGTCTCGAAATACTGCGGAGAGCTGCATAATAATCCACGGATATGTCTTTAAGTTTTTGCAAATCATTCATAACACCCGCAAATTCATCAACGCCCCCGACGACCGTGCGAGCCATAGACCAATCATCACGATGCGTGTTATCTAACCAATAAGAAACTGGGTCCAGATAGGGGGTCACGAATTTTCCAAGTGCATCACGCGGATTTGACGGACCAAAAATTGGCAGCACCAAATAAAATACGTCTGGTATACCCCAAACCGCAAATGTCTGACCTAAGTCTTCTGAATGGGATTTTATCCCCCATTTATCGGCAACGTCTAACAAACCACCGAGACCTAGCGTCGTATTGATTGCCAGACGCTGGGTCGTTGTCCATGCACGATCGGCCTCTCCCTGCAGCAAATCGTTTGCTAAAACGACTGGAGACCTCAAATTCTTTAAAAAGTTACGGACTGCAATCCGGCCTTCATCCGGCAAAATTAGCTTATATATTTCCGCCAGAGGTCTAAGTATTAGTGTTTGAACAACCTCATTAAATTTGAAAGTAACTCGGTTGATAGGCTCTAACGGATCATTAACATCATTAGAAGTTTGAGAAGTTTCACCAGCCTTGGGCGTGTGATAAACTTTTTTGCTTTGCTTGTTCTCTGCTACCTGAAATGAAATGGGTCTACTTTCTTTTGCTCCTTCGGCGAAATGGGGAATAAGATTGATGCGCGCGTGCGCATCCTTTACCGCCGCGAACGCCGACGTAGATAAAAGGGCAAAGATCACAAAACTAATTGGTATAGAGCTAACCGCTTTATTAAGCCTTTTCACAATGTAAGCCCTATTAAATTAATTTGGTTGCGATCGCACAAAGTCATACACAAAGAATTTCCCAACTCACGCGTCCATTTTTATAAAAAAGCTATAGCTTTTGTGCAATAGCGTGGATTACGTGTTATATCTGAAAATAGAACCAAAAGTCTTTCCAAAATAACGAATCAGTATCATTCATGCTAGAGCAGACCTTCATATGCGCGCATAACGCATTAAAAGCCAGAGCTTTTGTGCCTTATTCAAAGAAACTGGCTTATTGAGGCTAGTCCAGCCTCGTTTTACCAGCTTATCAAAAATAAGGCGATAATTCTGCATCATCATAATTGCTGGTAGCATGGTTTTCCGATCACATTGACCAAGTGCCTGTTCAGCATCTTGATAGAGAATGCGCGTAATAGTGACGAGCTCTTCACAAACCCTAGGGAAACCGGGGTGAGCAATTGCCAGCCGGGCATCAACTGAGGGAATGTTGTGCTCAGATAGCATGTCCATAGGGACGTAAAGGCGATCAATGTCCGCATCCTCATAAAGATCTCGTAAAATATTAGTAAGCTGAAGGGCCTGCCCAAGGGCTGCAGCTACCGGCTCCCCGAGAGCTTTCTCAACACCAAATATCTGATTAGAGAGACGGCCGACAGCGCAGGCAACGTGATCACAGTAATTCTCCAAAGCTAAAAACGTTGGCATACGAACGCTCTTCAAGGCATCAGTTTCCACACCCTCGATAACCGCAAGAAAAGATTTTTTGCATAAATTAAATTGTTTGATGGGATTAATTAATGCAACCGATATGGGTAATTGTGGTTTTCCGGAGAAAAGTCTTTCAATTTCTAATCGCCAATCAGCCAGTTGTCGAAGCTTGTCGGATTCGCTACCAGGGTTATCTGCTATATCATCAACTGCGCGGCAAAAGGCGTAGACAGCAAAAATTGCATTTCGTTTTTGCACCGGCAATAACCGCATCGCCCAATAAAACGACGTGCCCGAATCCCTTACAATAGAGGTAACATACACAATGGCCTGACATCGTTTCATATTGTTCGCAGCATAAAACACTTCACATTACAGGTTAACGTACCGCAAAGATCTGTTCTTAGGAAACTACTAAGAAGTTTTTAACTTTGCCTTTTCCACACCATCACCTCAACAGGTCATACCTCATCCAAAAGCATACATGCGCGGAAAACAAATAACGGTAAACCCTATAACAACGTCGATATTATAATTTTTCTTGTCTTCCAAATTTCAAAGGATTGCTGAAGTCATTGACGGCTGGCAGTGATGCGCTAAAAACAGCGCTCTATTTTTTCTCAGGAGTCTTTTATGACAGGCAATGCAAATGGCTGGCAATTTTGGATAGACCGTGGGGGCACGTTCACGGACCTGGTTGCCCGGCGCCCCGATGGTTCGCTGCATGCCTACAAGCTCTTATCAGAAAATCCCGAACGTTACAGCGACGCCGCTATCCAGGGTATTCGCGACCAACTAAATATTGATCAGGATATCCCAATACCTGATAACTTAATCGATGCAGTTAAAATGGGGACAACGGTAGCTACCAACGCTCTTCTGGAGCGGAAGGGTGACCGTACCTTGCTCGTTATTACTGAAGGCTTCGCGGACCAATTACGGATCGGTTATCAAAACCGCCCTAAAATCTTTGCCCGAAAAATAGAACTGCCAGAACTACTATATGAGAAGGTTGTCGAGGTAAAAGAGCGCTATAATGCACAAGGGAAAGAGCTCGAACCTGTCGATATTGTTGGTGCCCGCAGGGAGCTACAGGCCGCCTATGATATTGGAATTCGGTCCGTCGCCATATGCTTTATGCATGGATACAGGTATCACGATCATGAAAAAACTGTAGCTGGGATTGCCCAAGATATTGGCTTTACCCAGGTCTCGGTTAGCCATGAAGTGAGCCCTCTGATGAAATTAGTAGGCCGCGGCGATACGACAGTTGTAGATGCATATGTCTCTCCAATCCTCCGACGCTATGTTGATCAGGTCGCCTCCTCACTTGGTGACGTCCGCCTAATGTTTATGCAATCCAACGGTGGACTTACAGACGCGCGGTTCTTCCAAGGCAAAGACTCAATCCTTTCTGGTCCTGCTGGAGGTATAGTTGGTGCAGCTCGGACCGCTGCAATGGCCGGGTACACAAAGCTAATCGGCTTCGACATGGGGGGTACATCCACTGATGTTGCCCATTACAACGGTGAATATGAACGTGCATTTGAGACTTTGGTCGCTGGCGTTCGCATGCGAGCGCCTATGATGCATATTCATACGGTTGCCGCAGGTGGGGGTTCAATTTTACATTTTGATGGTTCGCGCTATCGCGTTGGCCCGGATTCAGCAGGCGCAAACCCAGGGCCAGCCTGCTACCGCCGCGGCGGCCCACTCTGTGTCACAGATGCTAACGTAATGGTGGGCAAGATAAATCCAGAGTTTTTTCCAAAGGTCTTTGGACCAGACGGCAACCAACCTATGGATTCAGAAATTGTCTTTCAAAAGTTCGCAGACCTGTCTGCAGAAATTGAGAAGTCAACTGGTGATAAACGTAGTCCCTTTGAGGTCGCGAATGGATTTCTGAAAATTGCTGTAGAGAATAAGGCAAATGCTATCAAACAAATTTCGGTTCAGCGCGGGTATGATGTTACCGAATACACACTAAACTGCTTTGGTGGCGCGGGCGGCCAACATGCCTGCCTCGTGGCGGATTCGCTCGGCATGAAACGGGTGTTTGTTCATCCCTTTGCCGGCGTCCTTTCAGCATATGGCATGGGTCTTGCCGACCAACGCGTCATGCGCGAGAGAGCCATCGAAGCCAAGATGGATGACGCACTGATTGTCTCACTCAACGAGGCTCTGAAAGAGATGGAAGAAGACGGACGGACCGAGATGGAGAAACAGGGTGTAGAAACCTCCCGTATTACGGCGGTAGCTAAGGCACATTTACGTTATGAAGGCACTGACACAGCGCTAGTTATTGATTTCGGTACGCGCGACGAAATTATCCAATCCTTCGAAGAAGCTCACCGTCAACAATTTGGATTTATCTCTCCGGAAAAAGGACAAATCGTCGAAGCACTATCCCTCGAGGTAATAGGCGAAGGCGAAGTTCTAGAAGATCCGACTATTCTAGTTGATGGGAACGCATCTATACCAACGCCGTTAGCAAGTGTTTCGATGTACTCTTCGAATACAGCACACGACACACCGGTCTACGACCGAGAAGCCCTTCTGCCTGGGTGTAAGGTTGATGGACCTGCTATCCTCAAAGAAGCCAATGCAACGACAGTCATTGAACCCGGTTGGCAGGCGGAAGTCACAAAACACAATCATGTTGTTATTACCCGGGTAATTGCCCTACCGAAGCGGGTCGCCATCGGCACACAAGCCGACCCTGTTATGCTCGAAGTCTTTAACAATCTTTTTATGTCAATTGCTGAACAGATGGGCGGCGTACTGCAAAACACCTCCTATTCGGTTAACATCAAAGAACGTCTCGATTTCTCCTGTGCTATTTTTGATACAGCAGGAGACTTAGTCGCTAACGCACCACACATTCCAGTCCACCTTGGTTCAATGAGTGAGAGCGTTAAGACGGTCGCCCGCCAGCGCAAGGGAACGATGAAGCCAGGCGACGTATACATGCTTAATACGCCTTATAACGGGGGCACCCATCTACCGGATGTCACGGTAATCACGCCGGTCTTTGAGGAAGGTGTCGATGGCGTATTATTTTATGTTGCCTCACGTGGCCATCACGCCGAAATCGGCGTCATTACGCCTGGCTCGGTACCCCCTTATTCGAAGCATATTGAAGAGGAAGGTGTTCTACTTGACGATGTTCAGCTAGTTGCCGAAGGGACAATCTTAGAGGCTGAGACAGAGGCCTTATTCACAAGCAACAAGTACCCAACTCGAAATTTTCATCATAATCTCGGCGACTTAAAAGCACAGATCGCTGCTAATGAAAAAGGCGTGCAGGAATTGCACAACATGGTTGAGCACTTCGGGCTCGATGTCGTTACCGCCTATATGCAGCACGTACAAGACAACGCCGAGGAAACCGTCCGGCGGGTCATCGATAGTCTTTATGATAGCTCATTCGAATATGAGATGGATATTGGCGCCACAATAAAAGTCTCGATCACTGTCGATAAAAAGGCGCGCACCGCAAAGCTAGATTTTACTGGAACCTCCGAGCAACAGGATAACAACTTTAACGCCCCCTCAGCTATCTGTGTTGCAGCGACACTTTATGTTTTTCGGACATTGGTTGATGACGATATTCCACTGAATGCGGGATGTCTAAAACCATTAGATATCGTGATCCCGGAAGGCTGTATGTTGAACCCAGTGTATCCGGCTGCAGTTGTCGCGGGCAATGTCGAGACCTCTCAAGCCATCACCGATGCGCTATTTGGTGCTCTTGGTATCATGGGGGCTGCACAAGGAACGATGAATAACTTCACCTTTGGAAATGACAAACACCAATATTATGAAACGATTTGTGGTGGCGGTGGCGCTGGGCCTGACTATAAAGGCGCTGACGGTGTACATACCAATATGACAAATACGAGACTTACCGACCCAGAAATTTTGGAATGGCGTTTTCCGGTCCTATTAGAAAGTTTTTCACTGCGACGGGGGTCCGGTGGGGCTGGACAATTCAGGGGCGGCGACGGGGTTGTTCGCAAAGTCAAATTCCTGGAAGCAATGACAGCCTCTATCTTGTCAGGCCATCGTGAAATCCCTCCATACGGAATGGCGGGTGGTGAACCGGGCAAGATCGGCATTAACTATGTACTCCGTACAGATGGCTCAAAAAATGAACTCCGGGGTACGGACTCTACGGAGGTTGAAGCAAATGATGTCATGGTCATTGAAACCCCCGGCGGGGGCGGGTATGGAAAGGCTTAGACTGGCCAAATCCTCTCTTCTAACATCCCCGCTTTATTTCGAATAAACGGCACCTTGGCTTTACAATATGTGTGTTTCTCGACCAATTTTTTGTTATAGAAATATAGCAAATCAAGACCCCGGTAAGCACCCGCACGGTTTTCTTCTTCAAGGGTTAGTACCCAACGGATCATTGCCTTCTCGGCAGTAACATCTAAGAACATGTCTTCCGTATGAAATCTCATTATACCAAATGCCCCTGAAAATTGGGGTTTAAACGCATTCCGAATGGCAGCCAGCCCTTCATTACGAACACCATTAAATTCTTCGTAGATCGCGCCTTCAGCAAAGTATGACATAACTTCGTTGATATCTTCGCGGTTAAAAGCCTCGGTAAAACCTAACACCAAGTTTTCAAGTTTTTTTCGATTTTCCATCTCAATCGCCATAAAATTGTTCCCCTTAGCCTTTCGACATGTTTTTGATTTTTCTCTGCCCTAGTCAAGAAAATACGAACAATTAGATGAGCTCTTCTTGACGCCGGGCACCCATCAACGCAATATCCGCGGCTTCAGAACAAGGAGTTAGATATGGCGCCCAAAGCAGGTGGCACCCCACCCGGCGGAAAACATGAATACGCTGTCCCCTTTGCACACGTTGGCGATCTTTTCGTAAAATATAAGGAACGAGACGCCGACAAGGTCGCCCTAGTCGATGTTACTCAGGACAGTTCTATCACCTACGGTCAACTCCATGACTGGTCAAATAAGATTGCCAATTGGCTAGTGAATAAGGGCATTAAAAAGGGTGACCGGGTCGCGCTTTTAACTGAGGAACGACTTGAAAAGCTAATCTTGTGGATGGGTATCTGGCGTGCTGGGGCGGTCTGCTGTCCGACTAATGTAGAAATGAATATAGCCTACGTGGCGGAAATTCTTGGCAACCTTGAGTGTAAGATTGCACTCTACGATGCAGAACTCGACATCAATCAAATGACCGATGGTGTTGACATCGAAAGTATTAAATTCACTGGATGGACCAACAATGCATCAGGCGATGCCAAAAGTGATGAGGCCTTCGCTCAGATCGCAGCAGTCGCAGCTTCGCCGGAACTTGGTCGTCAATACGTCGAAGCAGACGATGCCACAATTTTTTGTACTTCTGGTACCACTGATAAACCTAAAAACTTTTTAATAGATCATTTAGCGCATTGGTCCTTTGGCATGTCAACAATTGATCAGATTGGATTGACCGATCAGGATAAAACTCTTGAGTTCCGTTCTTTTGGCTGGAATTCACCACAGGGCCTCTCACTCATGCCCTGGCTAGCAACTGGTTGCACGCTGCATATCGCGCGACGCTTTTCGCATAGTAACTTCTTCAAATGGATAAAAAATCACGAAATCACTTTCTCCGCCGGGATCCCCACGGTTATCAATATGCTTCTCGACCGGCCAACCGGTGTCACATCAAAGGATGTGCCAAGCCTTCGCCTGATGAGCTCTTCAACTGCACCGCTAAATCCAGATCGCTGGAAACAATTTGAAGAAACATACGGTATTAACTTACTACAATTTTTTGGCTGCTCTGAAGGTGGCTGGGTTTGTGGCAACCGGCATTACGCCAAGAAATATGGTACTGTTGGCCCTCCAGCAAAACATCAGGAATTTCTGCTGGTTGATGAGGACGGCAATGCAGTAAAACAGGGCGAAGAAGGCGAAGTAACACTCGGCGGCCCTCAATGCGCTAAGGCCTCTATGACGGCGGAAGGATTTTGGGAAGATTTGGACGGCAAACGTGTCAGACTCGGAGATCTCGCCGTTATGGATAGTGACGGTTTTATTACGGTCACAGGGCGTCTCAAAGATTTGATTATACGCGGCGGTGTCAATATTTCTCCGGTAGAAGTTGATAATGTGATGATGCAGCATCCTAAAGTATATGAAGCTGCAGCTGTTGGGGTTCCAGATTCCATCTACGGGGAAGAAATCGTGGCCTATGTCGTTGTTCGAGAAGGACAAACCCTAACTGAAGAAGAAATCAACACACATTGTGCCGAGACCCTTGCCGACTACCGGCTACCAAAGCAGTTCCACTTTATTGACGCACTACCGAAAAACGATCGTGGAAAGGTACGAAGACCAGATCTCCAGGAAATGTGGAATCAGGAACACGCGTGAGTAAAATTCGGGGGCTTTGGGTCAAGGAGTATTGTGATTTTGACAAACTGAATGTTGAAGAAATAGCTCTACCTGTCATTGAACCCAAACAGGTTAGAATTAAAGTGCAAGCAGCGGGTGTCAGTTTTGCAGCTAACCTAGTCGTCGCTGGAAAATATCAGCGTAAGCCGCCGCTGCCATTTACCCCGGGTACCGAATGCACAGGCTTGGTGATTGAATGTGGTGCAGAGGTCACACGTTTTAAACCCGGTGACCGTGTCTGTGCCGCCCTAGACTGGGGCGCATTTGCGGAAGAGTCTATAGCCTGGGAAGTCAACACATACTCCATTCCCGACAATCTAACGTTTACCCAAGCAACCAATTTTAATTCCTATGCAACAAGCGCGGCTGCCTTGACGTGGCCGCACTTGCTCGACTTGCAAGATGGACAGACATTGTTAATTCACGGTGCGGCGGGTGCCATCGGCTTAGCTGCTATCGATATAGCAAAAATTATTGGCGCCAAGGTAATTGCCACCGCCAGCACCGATAAAAAACGCAACGCCGCTCTCAAACAAGGTGCAGATCATGTCATTGATTATTCAGACGGGAACTTCCGAGATGCAGTAAACGATCTCACCGATGGTAAAGGCGCGAATGCAATCCTCGACCCCGTCGGTGGTGACATTTTTGATCAGTCTCTCCGATGCATTTCAATCGAGGGCCGTATCTGCCCGATTGGTTTCACATCGGGTCGTGCTGCCCAGATTGCGAGTAATATTATACTTGTTAAAAATGTTACCGTTTGCGGATTAAATTTGGGGACTTATTACGGTTGGAGCCCCAATGATATGCGGTATGAGATGGAGCCCCGTGTTCGCAATCTCATGACGGCGTTCAACCGGTGGGCTACCGCAGAGCAAATCAACCCTCAGGTGTTTGCTACTTTTCCGCTAGATAATTTTAAGGAAGCCATGGCGTTGACACTATCCCGTGAATCAATTGGCCGCGTTGCTTTTATTATGAATTGATACGTCTCTTACTGGATCCCAACCCAATGAAGTTTAATCTAATTGCAGAGCTTTTTTCCTGCCTCAAAAATTCGATTAACATTGGGACCGATGAAGTCCTCCAGCGCCACGTTTGCTGGGACATGAACTGGCAGCCTATTGAGACCTACCGGTGGCACCTTGAGCAGATCCAAACCTTTTTTAGCAACCATAGAGATTATCTCAGATGCAACTGAGCAGTGCGGCGGCGCTTCATCGACAACTAGCAGCCGCCCCGTCTTACCAACTGATTTAAGGATCTTGTCGTCATCCAGCGGAACCAATGACCGAATATCAACTACTTCCGCCTCAATGCCATCAGCAGCTAAATCCTTTGCCGCCGCCAACGCGTGTACGACCTGCAGGGAAGCGCCAACAATTGTAATATCAGCGCCCTCGCGTTTTATGTCAGCGACACCAAATGGAATATCGTGAGGGCCAACCGGAACCTCACCGGTTCGCTTGTTAAGCTTCTGATGGTCAATAAAAACAGTTGGGTTGTTACTTTTGATCGCGGTGCGCATCAACCCTTTTGCGTCTGCCGGACATGACGGCATTGCAATTTCGATCCCAGGTGAATTCCATAGCATCGATTGAGGGCTTTGGCTGTGTTGCGCCGAGCCACCCCCTCGTAAACCGTGCACAACGTGAAATACTACGGGTACTGATACGGTGCCATTAGACATATAATGAGCCGCGCCCGCCTCATGGATGATTTGATCCCACGCTCGAAACATGAAACTAGCTGTTCCCATTGGGAAAATAGTACGTATGCCATCCATAGCCGCACCAGTGACGACCGCAGCCATAGCTGCTTCTGAAATCGGGGGATGAAAAATACGGTCCGCAAAATTCTTTTGAATTTGCTGGACGTGATGGTTATTACCACCCACCCCCATCAAAGACCCCCAAATCAGCGCAATATTGTCGTCTTCATCCATACATTCTCGAATTGCTTCGACCAGAGCTTCGGCATGGGTCATAACGGGCATGATTAAGACACCCCTGCAATAACGTTAGCATAAACGCTACCCGTATCAGGTAATGGAGAACTCAATGCGAAGTCCCGCGCGTCAGCAATAATTTCTGTTGTCTCGACGTCAATTCCGGCAATATCACCAAACGTCGCTATACCCGATACAATCAACTGGCGGGCAAGCCTCAAAACAGGGTCATAATTTCGAAACCAGTCTTCGTATTCACCGCTTATTGAACCAGTATCCCACGCCATCGAAACTTTTGTTATTCCGGTAACCATGCTGGGAAATGAAAAATAATTTCCGGGCCACCTTTCCGTAAGGGCCTCAATAAAAATCGGTTGACTAGTCTCTCGGACACGCGAAGCGCAGTCAGCGAACAAAGTATCAACTGCTTCGACATCACCGCCATCGACTTCATGACATTCCATGCCTAGCGCTTTTGGAATTTGGATAACGCGGCCTTCCGGTAAATTAGATGTGTTATTACCTCCAGCAGATTTTAGAATGGCACCAGGAGTATTATTCTCGCAAACGAAAATCACCGGTAAATTCCACATACGGGCGAGGTTGAGGGTTTCAAAAACCACACCTTCTTCGAAACATCCATCCCCAAACATCGAGACGCCGATACCTCCAGATTTTCTTAGCTTGGCCGCAAAACCAGCCCCCGCAGCCAAGTGAACTGACCCGCCGACTAGTTCAGAGGTGTGCTGCATCCCAGCTGATGCATCGGCGAGATGAAATGTACCGCCTCGTCCGCCATTGGTACCGCCGGCCCGGTTTAGAATTTCAGCAAGTGCATTTTTAGGATTAATTCCGCGGGCGATCAGATGACCGTGGTTACGATGGGTAGAGAAAATACGATCATCATCAACGAGGGATGCCATCACCCCCGCCCCGGTGGCCTCCTGACCGATATATAAGTGAAAATGGCCACCAAAAAGTTTCTGCTGGTGAAACTCATAAACGGTCTCTTCAAACCGGCGAATAAGAATCATATTCCGAAATAACTCTAGCAGGTGCTCTTTGTCAGGCATCAATACCTCCCCTTCTAAACAGAAAAACCACCCAGTTTAGTCTCTAGATACTCAAAAATTCCCTCATGGCCGCCCTCCCGGCCCAGACCTGACTCCTTCTGCCCACCAAAGGGGGCCGCTGCTCCTGTTGGGTTTATGTCATTGATCCCAATAATCCCGAACCGCAACCCCTCGAATGTGCGCATCGCCGCGGAGAGGTTTTGGGTATAAATATAAGCTGCGAGCCCATAATGAGTATCGTTTGCCATCTCCAGAACGTCATCATCATCATCAAAAGCGATAATTGGTGCTACCGGCCCAAATGTTTCCTCTCGATAGATTAGCATGTCCGACGTGACGTTACTGAGAACGGTCGGGGCGTAATAATAGCCGCGGTCCAACCCGTCATCCATCAACCTATGGCCGCCACAAAGCAGTTCTGCTCCTTTTGATGTTGCGTCTTCAACCTGACGCTCAACCTTTTCAATAGCCTTTTCATTGACCAGTGGCCCAATATTAATGCCTTGCTCCAGTCCGTTTCCAGCTCGCATTTTTATGACTCTAGAGACAAACTCTTTAGTAAATGCCTCAACCCCCGATTTGTGAACAAATAGGCGATTAGGACAAATACAGGCCTGACCGGTATTAAGATACTTAACCAGCACAGCGCCCTTAGCGGCAAAAACAGGGTCAGCGTCTTTAAGCACTAAAAATGGTGCGAGCCCGCCCAACTCTAAAGACACACACTGCATCTGCTCCGCGGCGCCCCGCGCGAGTAATTTCCCTGTCTCCGTTGAGCCGGTGAAGGTAATCTTGCTAACCAATGGGTTTGTAACAAATTCTTCCCCAATCGGTTTTGGGTCGGAGCCGGTCACAAGGTTCGCTGCGCCCTTTGGGACCCCAGCCTCTTCAAGAATTTTGAAGATCTCTATAGCACAAAGCGGTGTTGCCTCTGCCGGTTTTAGGACAATCGTACAACCAGCGGCCAATGCGGGCGCACCCTTACGCGTAATCATCGAAGCAGGGTAATTCCATGGCGTTATCGCTGCGACCACGCCGATCGGTTGATGCAACACAATAAAGCGTTGAACCCCGCGGGGAGCAGGAATTGTTTCACCGTAGACCCGCTTAGCTTCTTCGGCATACCAAAGCAAAAAATCTGCACCGTACTTAACTTCATTCATCGCAGCGCGCAAATGCTTACCCTGCTCGACAGTCATAGTCCTAGCTATTTCTTCACGTCGCGTGCTCATCAATTTATATGCCTTATAGAGAATTTCTGAGCGCTCATAGGCAGTCATAGACGACCAATCGCCAAAGGCACTATGCGCTGCTTGTATGGCGCGCTTCGCCTCCACTTGACCTCCATCAGCCACATCTCCAATACCTTCACCAGTCGCAGGATTGATTACTCCAAATTTTTTGCCACTTTCGGCCTGGCACCACTCACCATTTATAAACATTAAACTCCTCCAATTTATTTCTAATTCATATCATTCGTAGACTTTTGGCGGTAGGGTTACCGAGCCTCTTTCCTATACAATCCAAGGCGGGTAAATTCGCTGCGAGAACTTTCTATTTGGAGAAAACATAATGGTAGCTGCTTTTGAAAAGTTTTGTCAGAACTGTAATGAGGCGCTGAGTACTTTTAACGGCCCAGAAGGTCGTCAGATCGTTCAAAAAAACCTAGATAACTTGTTAAGCGATCCAGAGTTTGTTGCGGCCGAATGCGGCCCCGATGCCAAGCCAGGTATTCGAACAATGTTTCGTGACGCGGAAACCGGCTTTAACGTTTTAGTCCATGTCTATGAGGAAGGTAAAAAAGGTCCTCCACATGACCACGGGCGAAGCTGGGCCGTATACGGTCAGGCAGCTGAATGGACAGATATGACATTGTGGAAACGCAAGGATGACGGGGCCCAAGAAGGGTTTGCAGACCTCGATGAAGCAGAAACATTCCGCCTGACTCCAGGTCAGGCAGGAACGTTTGAAATTGGTGATATTCATTCAATACCGCACGTGCTTCATCAGTTATCGGTAA